>JAJYJX010000124.1 GCA_021789095.1 bacterium | reverse complement strand
GTCCGGAAACTCAAGGATAACCTTGCCGCTGCTCAGGAACATGGTTTCATCTTTTTTTTTATGCATCTGCAAGCTTGATCGCGTACCTGATTTCAGAAATAAAACTTTGCCGATGTAAAATTCAGACTCTGCCCATACCAGCTCATATCCCCAGGGTTTATCAATCTTATAGGGTGGCTTATTT
Organism: bacterium; assembly: GCA_021789095.1. Taxonomy (GTDB): domain Bacteria; phylum JAMCPX01; class JAMCPX01; order JAMCPX01; family JAMCPX01; genus JAJYJX01. The sequence continues at coordinate 6,856 of JAJYJX010000124.1, read as the reverse complement.
GATGTACTCCCAGGGTTCATATTACCCCTGATGCTGTATCTGCCAGTACCTTAGAGCCAACTTCGATCTCTCTAACGCTTTTTGTTATGATTGCTGTTGCAGTGTTGTCCCGGACCTTTATTACCAGAAGTTTGCCAAGTATCTCTTTGGGAAGATGGATAGTTGCGCCGGTTGACGGATCCTTGACCGGCTCCCTGTCTTTATATATTACAAAGGTATTGCCTGCCTGCACGCCTTCACTGCTGCCCCTGTCTATATATACAATATCATTTTCCCCGAAGATAGTGACATTGTGTTTACCGCATATTACGTATCCGTCAACAGGGCTTGATGCGAGTGCCAGGTTGATCGTCTGTGTGCCGGGTTCGTAAGGGGTGATTTTATCATGTGCCTTGATCTCTTCGTAAGATTGGGAAATCATGGCAGTGGATGAATTGTCATCGACTTTCGTAACCTTTAATATGCCCAGAATCTTTATCTTGTAACCAAGGAAATCACCGGTTTCCGGATCATCTATCTCACCGTCTTTTTTATAAATATTGAATTGATCGCCCTCTTTTACACCCGAAGAACTCCCAAGATTTATGAATACTTCATCGTGTGCACCAAACATTTTTTTCTCCGTGTTTGCAGTCGCAACAATTTCGCCTGCAGCAGATACCTCCTGTTTGGACAGGAACCCTGCGGAGCCCGCAGATGAATAGATGTATGTATTTGCCGGAGCACTTACGTACTGTATGCCGTACGGGGTGGCGGTTTCCATAGGTGCCGGGGCTTCTTCAGCAGCCGTTTCCATGGGCTGTTCTTCCGGTGCCACAGTTGGTGCTGTCAGCTCCTCAGGAGCGAGTTTGGCAACCTCGGGTGGAGCCTGGGCCGCCGGTGTCAGAGGCAGAGCCTGTTCCTTTGCTACTGCAACGCCGGTTACAGGTGCAACCGAAGTTGGTAGAAGTGCTATTGGTTCACCGGGATAAATAAGATGCGGATTAGTTATGTATTTGTTCTGTTCCCACAGCTTGGGCCAGAGCCATGGATTTGCATTAAAGCGAATCGCTATGTTCCAGAGTGTATCACCCTGCTTGACTATATAAACAAGGGCGTCTTTATTAGTATCTGTTATGCCGTAAGCGGATATCAATGCCAGCAGTAACCCGCAAAAAAAGCCTGTAAGTACTTTTTTCCTGTTCTTCATAACCCTCCCGTGTTTTTACACATACATACCAATTAAAGTAATATTAGTCAATATAGTTGCTTATCACAGCCTGCGGCCGGTTCTATGTTACCTCGTTAGAAGATCCAGCATTTTTTTTACACCAAAGACTGAATAGAAAGGTCCGGGACTTCCTTATTGCATTTTCTGGGTTATGGAACAGGCGAGATCCGGATCCAGTGCTTCTGGACACTGCCGGTGGTCGTAAAATACAACTCACCGGATGTTGTATCGGTAGTATAGATGCCGCCGCTTGCCTGGACGGAAATTCCATTTGGATAAACCCGTGGAGGTATATAAATGATCGTTGGTGCAGTAATCCTGGTTCCGTCGAACTCCAGGCTGAACTCACCTGTAGCCGGACTGAAGCTTATCGATGTTGGAATACCTGCTATTGCCATTGGATATGGCCTTACAACAGCATTTACATAGGGTCTTTCACTCATATCCGGATTAACAAGGCTCATACCTTCGTTATTCCATGTATCCTCTGCGGCATAGTCCCAGATTGTTCCGCCCATCAGATGTTTATCCAACATGTTGTAGTACCCTTGTATCAAACTTAGACCGTTTGTTGTTGTAACAGGATATGCACCAAATTCGCCAAGCAGGGCAGGGCTTCCAAGCTCCACGGCCTTCTGCTGTACAAGCGTAAGATCCTGGTCGATTCCGCTTATTGCAGAGGCTGGATCTGAAACTCCGCCGGTAAGTGCTCCTGGTACATAATAATGGGGTGCATAAACAATATTGGATGCGCCAAGACCGGGCAGACTGCTTTGAGGTATACCGGCAGCCAGTACATAAGGCTCAAAGAAAATAACAGCACCGGGGTCCTCTGATCGTATTGCATTTATAACCTTTTTATAAAAAGGCGTAAGATAAACCTGTTCGAAGGTCGATGGAGTAAATACTCCATTCCATGGTTCATTGAATATCTCGTAGCCTATGACCATATTGTTGTCCCTGAATTTTTTAGCGATCAGCTTAAATGCATTGATAAAGTGCGACTGCAAAGCCGTGTCTGTCCAGAATTTGGTAAATGACTGACTAACAGGTGGTGAAGGGTAGTTCAGGAACCAGTTCTGGCCGCAGGAAGGATAAGGAACTGAAAGTTGGGAAGGATCCCCTGTTGCTGCCCATTGCGGCGCCCCGTCTCCGCAGAATTCTCTTGCGAAAAGGTCCTGGTGCATATCGATAAAAACATATATGCCCCTTAAGGTAAGCCAGTTTATACGTTGTGCCATGTCGTCAAGGTATGCAGTGTCATAAACGTCTTCCATCGGTTCAATGCCTTCCCATACGGTTACATACCTTACAAGATTCATGCCCCAGCTCTTTATCTGTTCTGCACTCGTTTCCGATGTAAACGGGATGAAAGGCGGTATCTTGCTGTCTCCGCCGGCATTTACACCCCTCAGAATAACGACCCTTCCTTGCTGATCCTTAATCCATTGGCCATCAGCGTGCAGTGCTTTGTAACCAGCACCGGTTTTATTATTGCTGCATCCTGCTATGATTATGTTTACTAATAAACCAAATGTAATAGAACAAACTATTTTGTTCATATAGCCTCCTTTACTTATAGAAAAGGCGTGGCTTTTCTAACGGCGTTTATTTTTTAAGCGTGTCATAAAAATTTACCATCTAATAAGGCTTGCACCCCAGGTTAATCCGCTTCCAAAGGCAGTCATAAGTATAATATCTCCGTCTTTTATTCGGTTCTCTTTAATTGCTTCATCAAAAGCTATAGGTATGGATGCCGCGGATGTATTGCCATATTTTTGTATATTAACAAATATTTTTTCCATGGGATAATCCAGCTTTCTTGCAAGTGCCTCTATAATGCGTATATTCGCCTGATGCGGTATTACAATATCAATATCACTTGTTGAAATACAGCATTGCTTAAGCAGGGTTACAATAGCTTGCTCAAGCCCTCTCACTGCTACTTTAAATGTATCATTACCTTTCATTTTTAGATAATAAGTATTCCTGTCAGACTTATATGATGGTATTCTCGAACCACCGCCCGGGAGATGTATGTAATCCCACTTACTGCCATCAGCGTATAGTTTTGAAGCAATGATCCCTTTTTTCTCCTTTGTCGCCTTTATAACAACTGCGCCTGCCCCATCTCCAAAGATTACGCATGTGGTTCTGTCTTTGTAATCGATGAATTTAGTGAGTGTATCTACACCAACAAGCAGTATCGTTTTATATACACCTGATTTTATGAATGCATCGGCAGTAGCTAACCCGTATATAAACCCTGTGCATACAGCAGAAAGATCAAATGCAGGAATATTTTTTAGCCCAAGTTTACCTTGAACCATGCATGCAGTGGAAGGGAAAAGCATATCAGGTGTTGCAGTTGCAACAAGGATAAGGTCAACCTGATCTGGCTTTAACCCTGCATTTTTAAGGGCTCGCTTTGCAGATGTATAGGCTAAATCTGATGAAGCCTCATTACTATTTATGCGCCTTCGCTCTCTAATACCTGTTCTTGAAACAATCCATTCATCGGATGTATCTACCAGTTTTTCGAGTGCCTCATTCGTAATGATATTGTCAGGTATGCATGCCCCAGTGCCGATTATCTGTGATTGCAAATTACTTCCTTCTTATAATTTTTGGCAGAGTATCTTGCATGTCCTTTTTTTATAAATTTTATCAGATCAAGAATTGCAACACCTTTTACCTGTGCCATATTTTTTTCCTTTTTTATCTTGATTTATTTAACAATTCATCTCTTATCCATGCTTCGATAGTTTTCATTGCCTCTTCATAAGAAATCCTTGTTTTCCAGCCAAGCTCCTTTTTAGCCTTTGTATTATCGACATCCAGATCCCTTCCCATCATACCAACTGTATGCCTGGTGGCCATTGGTCTGGCATGAAAAGGAGCATACAGCTTTTCGGAGATACTTCCTGCTATCCACGCAAGTTTGAAAGGTATACTCGGGGAAGGTCTTTTACCGACAATCCTGCCGAGATCTGTCAGATACCGGTTCCATGTAACATTCCAGTCATCCCTGAAAAAATAGAGATTGTTCTTTGCTCTATCCTTTGTACCGGCCAGTAAAAGCCCGTCTACCAGGTTATCAACGTATATAAGGCTCGCACTGTATCTTCCGTGATCTATAAGCGGTACGGAAGATTCCCTGAATCTCTCGATTACATCCCTTACCCAGACGCTTCCCGGTCCAATAACATTTGAAGGCCTCACTATTGTGAATGCGAGATCTTTTTCTTTATTATAAACCCTGACAATGCCTTCCGCATCAAGCTTTGCGTCACCGTAAGGTGTTCCTGTTTTGTACACAGGATCTTCTTCTTTCATGCCCTTAAAGTGCCTGCCCATGCCGCAAGCGCAGAAAGAACTGGCATATACAAACCTTGATACCTTACCTGCTGATTCATCAAGCAGGTTTTTTGTTGCGTCGAAGATCGTTGCATAAAACTCCCTTCTCGGGCCCCAGTCCGTCACACGCCCTGCAAGGTGATAAACAATATCCACATCGTCTGCAATGCCTTTAATGCTGTCCGGTTTTGTCAGGTCCCCCGTATGGATCTTTACGCCCATATCCTCAAGATGTTTTATCTTTTCCCCAGGCAGGACCAGTGCTTTTATATCGTACCCGCTTTCAGACAGTCTTTTACAGAGAAACGAACCGATAAATCCTCCAGCGCCTGTTACCAAAACCTTTTGCTTCGGCATTCTTTATCCTCCGATTAACGCTCTTAACCTTTCCCCTGATTCCCTATAATCTGCACAAACCTGTTCAAAAAACTTATTACCTTTGCAGCCGGGCCGGGATATACAAACAATTTCCGCCTGCGTATGCCTTTTATTGATTCCTTGATTACATCATCGGCCTCGTCCACAACCATCCTGATTACTTTCTTTGTGGGATTGATGCCGTAATCAGGGGATTCAAGAATTGGTGTATCAGCCCAGAAAGGGTATATAATGGTTACGTCTATACCGTTTGTACGTACCTCTCCATACAAAGATAGCCCAAACCCGCGCATGCCGAACTTGGATGCCGCATATGCAGCGCTCTTCTTTGTACCAACAATGCCCGCAACTGATGACATAAGCACAATGTGTCCCTGCTTTCTTTTCAGCATGCCGGGCAGGAACAGGTAGGTGAGCCGCATTGCTGAAAGCAGATTTATCTCCATAAGCCTTTGCCATGTATCCATTGGGACTTCATGGAAACCGCCATATGCAATGATACCTGCATTATTTATAAGTATATCGATATCGGGTGTTATCTCCAGGCTTTTTTTGTAAAGTTCTTCGCAGCCTTTTGCACTATCAAGGTTTACGCTGATCAGTCCTATGATCTTTCCTTCAGAAGATCCGGCAAATGTGCCGGCAAGTTCGTCGAGCTTTGCCTTGTTCTGTCCCGTAAGGATGAGGTGTGCACCATGCTTTAACAGCTGTTTTGTGAACTCCCTGCCAAACCCGCCTGTTGCACCGGTTATAAGGATCTTCTTATCCTTTAAATCTTTTTTAGCCATGTATTCCCCGCAAGATAATAAAGCTTTATATTGCAGGCAGAAATTGTCAAGCGGTTAACCGGAAAAATTAATCAGCATTTTTGGGAGACAGCGCGGTCACAAGCAGGTTGATCGTGTGTACAACTTTTACATTTACTCCTTCTTCAATCATCATGCCTGCTATGTTTGCCATACATCCCGGGCAGCCGGTTGCAACGGTCAAAGCCCCGGTAGCGCTTATATCCTGTATTTTCTTTTTTGTAACAGCAGAGGATATATTATGGTGTTTTATGGTAAAGGTACCTCCAAGACCGCAGCACCTGTCGGGTTCCTTCATTTCCACAATCCTGTATCCCGCCTTTTTTATAAGCATCCTTGGCTTTTCCGATAGTGCCATGCCCCTTTTTAGGTGGCAGGGATCATGGTAGGTAACAGGCGTGTGATCCTTTGCTGTACCTTTTATACCGGAGATATCCACTACCTCTGTTATGTCTCTTACCTTTTTGGAGAACGCCATGGCCCTTTGTGAGTCTGTTGTATCCTGAAAAAGCAAAGGATAGTAATTTTTCAGCATGGAGCCGCATGAAGCGCATACAGTGACCACGGTATCAACGTCACCGAATAGGGACATAACAGCACCTGCCTGTTTTACAGCCCTGTCCGTGTCGCCCATGCTGAATGCCGGCAGTCCGCAGCACCCCTGCTGCCCGGGTATATATGGCTTGATGCCGGATGCGTGCATAAGCTCCACGGCGTCCCGTGCTATATCATGGTATATAAAATCTATCAGACACCCCAGGTAAAGGCCGGTGTTTGTCCCGGCCCTTGAAGTGTTCTTTTTAGAGCGCGAGAATGCCCCTTCCTTGATCCCGGGCAATATGCGGTTAAGAGGCAGTCTGTAAAATATACCTGAATCGGACATTATTTTATCGCCAACGGCCTTTTCCAGTAGCGAAACGAGTTTGAAACTCACCTCTGTTTTTGAAAACCCGAGTTTTGTCAACCCTATCTCTGTAAAGTTGAGGCCGGGTTTCTCAGCCAACTTTTTTCTTGCGGACAGCACAAGCAGATCCGTTTGCACACCATTTGGACATACCTGAACACATGCCGAACACAAAAGGCATTCAGAGATAAATTGTTTTGT
>JAJYJX010000002.1 GCA_021789095.1 bacterium | reverse complement strand
ATTCTAAGCGCTATGAATTGTTCTGCCGGAAGCTTGTGCGTGAACGTTACTATAATGTTGCTGCTTTCCTGATGTCTGAGAGAAAAGGCGGGCTCCGGGGTCAATATTCAGAACCGGCGGAGGACCTTACATTCGGGATCTTCGCCAGGTCACTTGTTGCTCAGGTGACGGCATTCGGAGTATCAAAAAAACAATGACAACAAAAGAGACCGGCCAGCAGGAAGTTACGACGCACCGCCTGATACAGGGTGATGCGAGGGATGTTCCATTTTTGGAGAATGAATCCGTCCATCTTATTGTTACCTCTCCCCCTTACTGGACGCTCAAGCGGTACAATGAGAACCCGAATCAACTTGGACACGTGGCCGATTATGAGGAATTTGTAGGTGAGTTGGCCAAAGTCTGGAAGGAAATGTATCGCATCCTGGTCCCCGGGGGCCGATTAGTTTGTGTTGTTGGCGACGTTTGTTTATCGAGAAAACATTACGGGAGACACGTCGTTTTGCCGTTGCACTCAGACATTGCAGTCGCCTGTCGCAAGATCGGGTTTGACAACCTTAACCCGATTATCTGGCACAAAATCGCCAATGCCAGTTACGAAGTAAACAATGGATCAAAGTTTCTTGGGAAGCCATATGAGCCAAATGCTATCATAAAAAATGATATTGAATTCATTCTGATGCAGCGGAAGCCGGGAGGCTACCGTCAACCGACGGAGCATCAACGCAAGTTCAGCATGATTTCCAAGGAGGAGTACAATAAGTGGTTTCAGCAATTTTGGAATATTACCGGAGCATCAACCAGAGAGCACCCTGCTCCTTTCCCGTTGGAGCTGGCGTATAGGCTTGTCAGGATGTTTTCCTTTATTGGTGATACGGTTGTTGATCCCTTCTGCGGAACAGGGACGACTATGGTTGCTGCTATGAAGGCTGTAAGGAACAGCGTTGGGATCGAAGTTGACCCTGAATACTGCAAAATGACCGAGGATCGCTTGCGAAAGGAGAACGATGATATGTTCTCGTCAGCAAACCTTGAATTCATATATCCCGCACGAGAGAATGAACCCAAGACATCTGTACGTGAGAAGCAGGAAAAGTATGGGGCCAGAGCAAAGAAGGCCTCAAAGTAATCTATAGAAAATAAGTACAATTGTCCCTTATAACCTATTAAAATTATCGAACAGCGGAAAGCATAGAGAGCTTTCTCGCCGACAATACTATAGGCAGGGTTTTCCCGGCTGCAATCGGTGTGCGCCTTATGGTCAGGGAAGAGGATCTGGAAAGGGTGAAACAGATCATCCGCGAAGCACGCTTTCCTGACGAAGGGACGTAAACATCGCCATTCTTTTCCTTTTCTGGTTTATGCTATAGAATGAAAGTATGGACAAAGACATACTCCATGTTGATATGGACGCGTACTTCGCGTCTGTCGAGAAGATCTTTAATCCGTCCCTGGCAGGCAAGCCTATCGCTGTTATAGGTACAGGCAAGAGGACGGTTGTCCTTTCTCCGTCCTATGAAGCGAGAAAATACGGCGTTAAGACGGGCATGACAGTAGGAGAGGCAAAAAAGCGATACGCCGGTATCATATTTACGAACGCTCATATCGAAGAATACATAAAGTACTCGCATGCCTTCTTGAAGATCCTGTATGATTTTACTCCGCTTGTCGAGGCCTATTCCATTGACGAGGCATTCATGGATGTAACAGGTTCACGTGATCTTATGGGAGATCCGCTTACTATCGCGGAAAAGATCAAGCCGCGTATACGACGTGAGCTGGGGCTTGCCCGCTCCATCGGCAACAGCATGACGCTTGACCGAGACTGCTCTGACGCTGTTTTCAGACCGCAGATTTAAAATGCCTGTCAGGATTGTCGGCGTGTCGGTATCGGGTCTTACAAGGTTTACGACCGGGTCGTTGTTCCGGTCGGAAAACAAATTACGGCGGGCTTTTATGACAATGGACAACATAAACAAGCGGTTCGGGAAATCGTCACTTACCCTGGCAAGGCTCCTCAGGGGCAAAGCATACAGATCTGCAATACCACCGTCCTTCAAACACAAGCGCTAATCTTTATTTTTTCAATCCATTGCCTATTGCATTCCGTTTTACTATATTTATCTTAGTATAAGAAAGGAGGTTAATATGGAATACACAAAATTGGGCAGTACAGGTGTTATAGTTTCAAGGCTTTGTTTCGGCACTATGACGTTCGGGCAGAGCCAGTGGAAACTTGGCGGTGTTGACCAGAAGCTAGCTGACGAGATGGTAAATACAGCAATTTACAATGGTATTAACTTCTTTGACACAGCGGATGTATACAGCGCAGGCCAGTCAGAAGAGATGCTGGGCAAGGCACTTGGATCGAAGAGACAGGATGTTATCATAGCCACGAAGGTAAGGGGCAGGACAGGCAAGGGACACAACGATGCAGGGCTCAGCAGGAAGCACATCTTCGATGCGGTCGACAGGAGCCTCAAAAGGCTGGGGACGGACTACATCGATCTGTACCAGGTGCACGGCTGGGACTCGCTGACGCCGCTCGAGGAGACCATGATTAGCCTGAATGATGTCGTCAGATCGGGCAAGGTCAGGTACATCGGGTTTTCGAACTATGCGGCATGGCAGGCAGCGCTGAGCATGGGTATATCCGAAAAGCTGTCGCTTGCACGGTTTGAAACGGCGCAGGTGCACTACAGCCTTTTGTGCAGGGACATCGAATACGAGATCGTGCCGTTATGTCAGGAGAAGGGCATAGGCATACTGCCGTGGAGCCCGCTTTCAGGAGGGTTCCTCAGCGGCAAGTACAAAAAGGATGAACAGCCGCCTGCGGGCACGCGCATAGGGGACAGGGGAGTATGGTTCCCGTTCTTTGAAAAGGAAGTGGGGTTCAAAGTCGTCGATGTACTAAAAGAGATGTCGGCAAAGATGAAATCCTCGCCCTCCCAGATCTCCCTCGCATGGCTCCTTACAAAGCCGTATGTAACGTCTGTCATACTCGGCGCAAGAAATATGGAGCAGCTGAAGGACAACCTCGGATCGGTAGATGTTAAGATCAGCGAGGATTACATGAAAAAGCTTGAAGACATCACGGCACCGCGGCTCCAGTACCCGAACTGGATGATCCACACGCAGGCACAGGACCGGCTCCCGAAGGCATAACTTGCATTTGGCGCGCAGGTTGTTCATAGTGGACAGGATGGCCGGAGGTATCCGGAGGAGCATATGAAACAATTAAGAGAGCTTATAGGAAAAGAAGTCGAGGTCGTTGCGAACGGCATTGTGTACCGCGGCGTCCTGCGAGACGCCTCCGAGAGGGCGATCAGCCTGCTCTCGGCTTCGGGCTGGCTCGAGATTATGATGTCGTCCATCAGCAGGATAAGCGAGCCCGGTGCATCGTCAAACATACAACCCAGGTATGTTGATCCGTCATTTTACAAGGACACATAGATCTATTAAAGGAGGAAAACAAAGGTGAAGATCCTTTCCGGTGAAGGAGACTATAATAAGGTAAAAGCAGAACTGAAGATTTACGGGTATTTTAAAGATAACATAAAGATTGTGCTAAAATCTTTACCTCCCGGCATTGTAAAGCATGTTGAATCGCAGCTTAAAGAAGCGAAAAACGGACTGCGGTTTTTAAGCCAGGACGGAACATGGTATTCATTTTTAAAACTCGAAGATAAAAAAAGGGTAACCACGGAATCGTACAGGAGGATCGGCGCGGGTGCAGCAAAGGATGCGGAGGCCGTGCATGCGAACAGGGTCGTTGTGGTGATGCCGTCCGGAAACATCTCAACGGATGACGCCGCCTGCGCCCTGACCGAAGGCATTGTACTGGCAAGGTACAGCTACGATGACCTCAAAACATCATCCGATGACAAGAAGGCCGGTAAAGGACCGGGGCCGGTGATCTCCGTTTACAGCTTTGACAGGAAAAAGGTATCGGGAAAAGTCATGGATCGTGCCCGTATGGTTGCAGATGCGGTCAATGAAGCCCGCGGGCTTGCCGATGCACCGAGCAATCTCATGACACCGACCGTGTTTACAAAAGAGGTGAGTGCAGAAGCAAAAAAACAGGGTGTACGGGTAAAGGTGCTTGACAGGCCTGTGCTTCAGAAGATGGGGTGGGGAGCATTCCTGGGCGTTGCACAAGGCAGTGCTGAACCCCCGAAGGTCGTCATACTTGAATATAAGGGTTCAAAAAAAACCGGATGGTACGCACTTGTAGGCAAAGGCATCACCTTTGACAGCGGAGGTATCTCCATAAAGCCGAGCAGCGGTATGGAAGACATGAAGTTTGACATGTGCGGAGCTGCTGCGGTTGCAATGACTACCATACTTGCGGCCAGGCTCCGGCTGCCTCTCAACATTGTTGCCGTTATGCCGCTTACGGAGAACATGCCGGGTGGCAGGGCACAGAAGCCGGGCGACGTCGTAAAAACGCTGTCAGGCAAGACCGTGGAAATTATATCGACGGATGCTGAGGGCAGGATGATCCTCGCAGATGCACTCAACTATGCTGTCAAAACATACAGGCCTAAGGCCATTATAGACCTCGCCACGCTGACAGGTGCATGTGTGGTTGCTCTTGGGACCGAGGCAAGCGGCATTATGGGCAGCGATGACAAGCTGGTGAAAGCACTTATAAAGGCAGGTGAGGAAAGCGGGGACAGACTGTGGGAACTGCCCATGTGGGATGATTACAAAGACCTGCTGAAGAGCGAGGTTGCCGATATCAAGAACGCAGGCTCGCGCTGGGCAGGCACTATACAGGGAGGTATATTTTTAAAAGAATTTATCGGAGATGCAAACTGGGCGCACATTGATATTGCCGGTACGGCATATCTCGAAAAGCCAAAGCCCTATTTCAAAAGGGGCGCCACAGGTGCCGGCATACGGCTGCTTGTGCAATTTTTTGAAGGACTTTGATGAACAAGAAAGATACGAAAGGACCCGGATTCATTCAGGTTTATACAGGTAACGGCAAGGGAAAAACGACCGCCTCACTTGGCCTTGCGTTACGTGCGGCAGGGCATGGATACAAGAGCATCATAATACAGTTCATGAAGGGCAAGATAGATTACGGTGAGTTGAAAGCGCAGAAAATGCTCTCGCCGTACCTGAAGATTGTGCAGGCGGGGGGACCGCATTTCATAAAAAGGGGTAGTCCGTCGGAACAGGACATAAAGATGGCGCGCAAGGGTTTGAAAACCGCACAGCAGGCGCTTACGGGCAGGAAGTATAATATTGTCATACTCGATGAACTCAATGTTGCCATAGACTTCGGTCTTATCCCACTAAAAGACGCCCTTGAACTCATATCGCACAAACCTCCCGATGTAGAGCTCATCATTACAGGCAGGTATGCAAAACAGGAGATCATCGACCGGGCGGACCTTGTTACAGAGATGAGGGAGATCAAGCATTATTATCACAAAGGAGTGCAGGCAAGGGATGGGATCGAAAAATAACACGATAAACAACAAGGGAAAATTCTCAGGAAACAGGCTCAAGAGATATTCAACGATATCTGACAAAGAACTGGATCCCCTGTACACGGATCAGGATCTTGAAGGCTTTGACTATAATATGAAACTGGGCCTGCCCGGAGGATATCCGTACACCAGGGGTGTGTATGAGAATATGTACAGGGGAAGGCTATGGACCATACGCCAGTTCTCAGGCTTCGGCACTGCGGAGGAAACAAACAGGCGTTACAAGTATCTCCTAGCGCACGGGCAGACAGGGCTTTCGGTTGCATTCCACATGCCGACGATAATGGGTTACGATTCCGATCACCCCAGAGCAGCCGGAGAGGTGGGCAAGTGCGGTGTTGCCGTAGACACATTGAAAGATATGGAGGTCATTTTTGACGGCATACCTCTTGACAGAATAACAACATCCATGACCATAAACGCACCTGCAATAGTCCTGCTTGCAATGTATATAGCAGTTGCCAGAAAGCAGGGCGTGAGTCCAAAGCTGATAAGCGGAACGATCCAGAATGACATACTGAAGGAATACATAGCGCAGAAATCATGGATATACCCTCCCGGGCCTTCCATGCGCATCATTACGGATATATTCGAATACTGCTCAAAGCATGTTCCGAAATGGAACACTATAAGTATAAGCGGATACCATATACGGGAGGCAGGCTCAACTGCTGTGCAGGAGCTGGCATTCACCCTGGCAGACGGCATAGCGTATATCAGGGCGGGCATAGAGCGCGGGCTCGATGTTGATGATTTTGCTCCAAGGCTTTCATTCTTTTTTGATGCACATATAGATTTTTTTGAAGAGATAGCCAAGTTCCGCGCAGCCAGAAGGATGTGGTCAAGGATCATGAAGGGAAGGTTCAATGCAAAAAAGGCGGAATCATTGAGGCTGAGGTTCCACACACAGACAGCAGGCTGCAGCCTCGTTGCACAGCAGCCCATGAACAACATTGTACGCGTTGCATTGCAGGCGCTTGCAGCAGTGCTCGGCGGTACACAGTCGCTCCACACAAACTCCATGGATGAAACACTTGCACTTCCCACGGAGCAGGCTGTTACCGTTGCGCTGCGTACACAGCAGATCATCGCGGAGGAAAGCGGTGTTGCAAATATTATCGATCCGATCGGCGGTGCATATTTTATAGAAAAACTCACAGACGAGATCGAGCAGGATGCATGGTACTACATAAACAAGATAGATCAGATGGGCGGGATGATACCAGCCATAGAACAGGGTTATCCGCAGATGGAGATAGCGGATGCGGCTTACCGATATCAGAGGCAGATAGACGGTATGCAGAAGGTTGTAGTGGGTGTGAACAAATACAGGATGGAAGAAAAAGGAGACATACCTATACTCGTTATCCCGCCCGAGGTCGAGCAGAAGCAGAAGGAAAGAACAGGCAGGATAAAATCGGGCAGGGACAATGTGAAGGTCAGAGACACGCTGGAAAGGTTACAGGACGCCGCAAACGGTAAAAACAATCTTATGCCTTTTGTCCTTGAAGCTGTTGAGGCATACGCGTCCATAGGCGAGATCATGGATGTAATGAGAAGCGTGTTCGGGGAGTACAGGGACCCGGCGATTTTTTAAATTTTTGTTACATATTGTGTGACTGGCTGCTATAGACCGAGATCCTGTTTCTTCCCGAGTTCTTTGCTATGTAAAGTGCATCGTCAACAGACTTTAAAAAGTCATCCACATTTTTTATAGGGGATGCAGGTATGCACGATATGCCGATTGAACATGTTGTTTTATCCAACTTGTCGCACAGAGAGGCAAAAGCCTGCTGCCGCATCTTCTTCATGTACCGTTCTGCAACAGCCATTGCTCCATGACTGTTTGTTTCAGGAAGCATTATTATAAACTCGTCCCCGCCGTACCTTGCGCAGACATCCATTTTCCTGAGGCCCGTGTTGAGTATTCCGGCAACGATGTTTAAGACCTTGTCACCGGAAGGATGTCCGCATCTGTCATTGATGTATTTGAAGTGATCCATGTCAAGCATCAGCATGGATAATGGCCTGCTATACCGGTTTACCCTTTCAAATTCCCTCTCGAGCGTATGCAGGAAAAACCGCCTGTTGTACAGGCCTGTCAGCGGGTCAATGTTTGAAAGCATCTCGAGCATCTGAAGTTTCTTGTTCGCTGCAACAAGTTCATCATGAAGGACCTTTATTCTGAGGTGCGATTTAACGCTTGTTACAAGCTCGATGGGTGTAAAGGGCTTTGTAACATAGTCATGTGCGCCTTCTTCAAGCACATGCAGTTTCTTTTTCAGGTCATTCTTGTTTGCAACGACAAGGACGGGTATGCTGTCAAATTCATGGCGGGACTTTTTCAGCTTAAGAAACTTTAAACCGTTGGGGTCCTGCATAAACACATTACATATTACCATATCAGGTGGATTTGAAATCATCTCTTTGAAACCTGATATGCCGTCAGGAGCCTCGTAGAACATGCTGAACAGTCCTGTAGTTGCAAGTACAGACTTTATCTCATTTCTGGCCCTGGTAGAATCATCAATGATTAATAAACTCCGTAACATTAATAATATCTTTGACAAAGAAGAAGGATAATGTCAACTTTTTTTAAATACTATGAAAACGGGTTTAACCCGTCAGAAAAACCGGCTATTTATGACTTGGATAATATAATTTAGGACGAGAGGTTAACCCTGTTAGAAGTCCATCCAGTGAAGTGATATTTTACTGTGTTGAAAGATTGTTTCTAACGGGGTTTACAAGGAGCAAGGATGACAGGCAATACATGGGCAATCGGTGTTGATCTCGGGGCCACAAAGATTGAGGTGGCGGGTGTAGACAGCGCCGGCGGTATTCTTAAACGAATGCACCGCGACACCGATGCTGCCGGAGGCCCGGATACAGTTGAGTCCGGTATTATCGCGGCAGCAGAGGAAATCATGAAATCTGCAGGTAGCAGGCCTGCAGGCATTGGTGTGGGCATGGCAGGGCAGATAGACCCTGTAACCGGTATGGTTATTTTCGCACCCAACCTCGACTGGCATAATGTGCCGCTTCAGGAGGACCTGTCCGGTAAGCTTGATCAGCCCGTGGTGGTTACCAATGACGTCCGCGCTGCCGCATGGGGGGAGTGGATGTACGGGGCAGGCAGGGGATACAATGATATTGTGTGCATTTTTGTTGGTACAGGCGTTGGCGGAGGTATAGTAAGCGGCGGGGCGATGCTTGCAGGATGCAGCAACACCGCGGGCGAGATAGGTCATATTACGATCGACATCAACGGGCCTGCATGCCACTGTCCGAATCATGGGTGCCTTGAATCGCTTGCAGGAGGATGGGCAATAGCGAGAGATGCGCAGAATGCGGTTGCGCGCGATCCAGCGGCAGGCGCAGCGATGATACGGCTTGCAGGCGGGGACGCAAAAAGCATAACAGCCAAGATCGTATCTGCTGCAGCACACCAGGGCGATACGCTGGCCTCAAGGATCGTTGATGGTGTAGCGGATGCACTTGTGGCCGGCTGCGTAAGCCTGGTCAACGCATTCAACCCATGCGTACTGATACTCGGCGGGGGTGTTATTGAGGGCATGCCTGAGCTTGTTGGCATGGTGGATACAGGAGTGCATGGCCGTGCACTTGGTGCTGCGGGCATGAAGCTCAAGGTTGTTATGTCGGAGCTGCACAACAATGCCGGAGTAATCGGGGCCGCCGCATTAGCAATTCATGTATTATCGGGAAAAGGAGATAAACGATGAGCAGGAAAAGCGTTCCGGGAAGGTCTTCAAAGCTGGATGAACTATCCATAAACACGATCAGGTTTCTTTCTGTAGACGCCGTGGAAAAGGCAAAAAGCGGGCATCCCGGCATGCCTATGGGTGCTGCACCTATGGCATACGTACTTTGGACACGCTTCATGAAGCACAACCCGGCAAATCCGGGATGGTTCGACCGCGACAGGTTCATTCTTTCAGCAGGTCATGGCTCAATGCTTCTGTACAGTCTGCTCCACCTTACCGGGTATGCGGTTTCACTGGATGAGATCAAAAAGTTCAGACAATGGGGCAGCATGACGCCGGGCCACCCGGAGTACGGGCTTGTTCCCGGCGTGGAGGTGACCACGGGCCCGCTTGGCCAGGGATTTGCAAACGGTGTTGGTATGGCTATAGCAGAGGCATACCTTGCCGCGCGCTACAACCGTCCGGGGTTTAAGATCATAAACCATTACACCTATGCAATAGTCAGCGACGGGGACCTTATGGAAGGCGTGGCATCAGAAGCAGCATCGCTTGCAGGGCACCTCGGTCTGGGCAAGATTATATACCTGTACGACAACAACCATGTATCACTTGCCGCCTCAACTGACGTGGCATTCACGGAAGACCGCGCAAAGCGGCTGGAGTCGTACGGCTGGCACACCCAGACAGTCAAAGACGGCAATGATCTCAACGCCATAGATAAGGCTATACGCACGGCCAGAAAAGAAAAAGACAGGCCGTCGATAATACTGGTGAAGACACACATCGGTTACGGATCTCCCAACAAGCAGGACACGTTTGAAGCGCACGGATCCCCTCTTGGAGAGGAAGAGGTAAAACTCACCAAGAAAAACCTTGGCTGGCCGGTTGACCTTCCTTTCTACATACCAGACGGAGTGCTTGGACACTTCAGGAAGGCAGTGGATCAGGGGGGAAAGGCACAGAAAGAATGGGAATCAAGGTTTACGGAATACTCAAGGGCATTTCCTGAGCTGGCAAAAGAGGTCAGTATACTGATGAGCGGGGACCTGCCTGAAGGCTGGGACAGTGATATCCCGCTGTTCCCTGCAGATGCGAAGGGAGGGGCTACCCGCGTGGCATCAGGTACTATTATGAACAAAATTGCACCAAGACTGCCGCATTTGATAGGCGGGTCCTGTGATCTTAATCCGTCAACACACACGGCCCTTCATGATATGGGGGATTTTGAGAACCCGGGGGAGAGACCCGGCGACCCGCAGGGCTCTATCGGAAAGTCATGGGGCTTCGGAGGAAGAAACATACATTTTGGCGTGCGTGAGCATGCAATGGGCGCAGCGCTGAACGGCATGGCAGCACACGGGGGGATTATACCGTTCGGCGCAACATTCCTGATCTTTTCTGATTACATGCGCCCGCCGATCCGGCTTGCTGCACTCATGGGGCTCAAAGTCATTTACGTATTTACGCACGACAGCATAAGCGTTGGAGAAGACGGGCCCACGCACCAGCCTGTTGAGCAGCTTGCGAGCCTTCGTGCAATACCGGACATTACTGTCATAAGACCCTGCGATGCAAATGAAACAGCAGAGGCATGGCGCGTAGCAATCGAAACGAAGGGCCGGCCGGTCGCGCTCGTGCTTACCAGGCAGGATGTGCCAACGCTCGACCGCGGTAAGGTAAGCGAGGCTGAAGGTTTAAGGCATGGCGCGTACATACTTGCGGACGCTGGTAACGGCAGTCCTGATATTATCCTTATTGCAAGCGGCTCCGAGGTAAGCCTGTCGATGGAGGCGAAACAGAAGCTGGGCAGTGAACATGGCATCAATGCAAGGGTTGTATCAATGCCGAGCTGGGAGCTGTTCGATGCACAGCCTGCTGAATACAGGAACTCTGTCCTGCCTGCTGATATAAAAGCGCGACTAACTGTTGAAGCAGGATCCACCCAGGGATGGATCAGATACGCAGGGGAGAAAGGCGGTTCGATCGGTATCGACAGGTTCGGTGCGTCCGCGCCGGGAAATACGGTCATGCGTGAATACGGTTTGAACATAGACAATATTTGCAGCACTGCATTGGAGATCATAAACAAGACGAAGTGATTCGTGTCCTGACCTCTCCCTTGGGCATGAGAATGGCCAGAGACGGAATCGAACCGCCGACACGCGGATTTTCAGTCCGCTGCTCTACCATCTGAGCTATCTGGCCACAACAGAGTATTATGAAGAAATTATGATGATAGTCAAGTATTTATAGAAAAACTTATAGGTTACTCCTGCTTTACTTACGAAACATTGAACATTATTATAAATAAAGCCATGAATGATGTGATCATTATAGCAATAGGCAGGGAGCTTGTAAACGGCAGGACTCTGGATACCAATTCTAACTATCTGGCGAGGAATATTACGATCCTCGGAGCAAAAGTTTCGAGCATCCATATAATAGATGATGTTGAAGCCGATATTGTGAAAACAATGAGAACGGCACTTGCATCAAAACCTGCTCTTGTAATAACAACAGGTGGACTTGGACCAACAGTGGACGACATGACTCTTAAATCCGTCGCAAAAGCTCTTGGCCAAAAACTCGTAAAGAACAGGAAGGCATTTTCAATGCTCAAGAAGCGCTACGACGAACTTTACCGCAGGGGCCTTCTGCACACCGGAGGATTGAATGAAGGGAGGATAAAGATGGCAGTCATGCCTTCAGGCGCAAAACCGCTTGCCAATCCTGTTGGTACTGCACCGGCTGCTTTTATTAACTATAAACGCACTACTGTCTTCTGCCTGCCCGGCGTTCCCGCAGAGATGAAATCCATATTCGAGACGCATATCCTGCCGTGGATGAAACGGCATGTGCCGACAGGACACTGGGTTGAAAGGTCAGTGGCAACCAGCAGCTATGATGAAAGCGTTTTAAGGATACTGCTTGATAAGATCTCAGCTGCTTACCCGGATGTATATATAAAATCAAGCCCTGCCGGATTCTTAGAGGAGAAGTCACTGGAAGTGTTCTTTACTTCCGTCGGCAGCGACAAAGATTATGTTGAGAAAAGGGTCAGCGATGCTGTTGGCATGCTTGAGCAGTCCATGCATAAATAGCTTGTTTATTTACAGAAGTGTGATAAAAAAATAAAATAAAAAAGGAGGTATGCATATGGCAATCCCGTTCCCGAGCGAAGAATGGATAGCAGCGTACAAGGAGAAGATCAATTCAAACCCCAATTACAAAGAATCAGGCGCAAACTGGGAGCACGGAACAATCGCACTTGTTATGGAACTTGATGATGAGGAGCTTCTTAAAAAGGCAAAGAGTGACCCCGTGCTGAGCAAGCAGCTCAAGGAAGGAGAGACAGCGGTCGGTGTATGGCTGGATCTATACCACGGCGTATGCAGGGAGGCAAAGAGGGTGCCTATCGAGCAGGCTCATACGGCGAAGTTCGTGATCTCGGCAGGATATGCCAGATGGAAGGCTGTCCTGAAAAAGGAACTTGACCCTGTAAAGGGCATGATGCAGGGTAAATTGAAGTTGAAAGGCGATCTGCCTACAATAGTAAGGTTTGTCAAAGCAGCCCAGGACCTTGTGGATTCTGCAACCATGGTGGATACCAAGTTTATTGACGAATAACTGGAATGACCGGTGCTGAGTACCCCCTGATTGTGCTGGGACCTGTTTGTGCAGGCCGTAGCACAAACTTTAAAGGAAAGGAGAAACGTAAATGTACGATGCAGATCTGAATTTTATATTCCGGAACCCCACAAAGATCATATTCGGCAAAGGTTCTGCAAAAGAAGTTTTGGAGGAGGTCGAAGCACTCAAGGGTAAAAGAGTGCTGCTTGTTACGGATAAATTCCTTGAAAAATCCGAAATGGTCGAGAAGGTAAAGAAATCGCTGTCTACTAAATTCGCAGGCATGTTTTCTGATATAGAACCTGACACCGGTACCCATATCGTTGACAAAGGTGCGGATTATGCGAGATCAATAGGTGCGGATTGTATAGTAACAGTTGGTGGAGGCAGCTCCATAGATACAGCAAAGGGGATCGCAATAGTTCTTGCCATTGGTGGCAAGATAGAAGATAACTCAGGCATAAATTTCTTGACCGGACCTATTACCCCCCACATAGTTATTCCAACCACAGCAGGAACAGGCAGTGAGGTTACCTATGCGGCAGTCATAAAGGATCATACAAAACACAGAAAACTGCTCTATGCGGATAATTATATAGTTCCGAATGTAGGCATACTCGATCCACTCATGACGGTCAGCATGCCTCCCAATGTAACTGCCGGAACAGGGATGGACGCAATGAGCCACTGTATAGAGGCGATGCACTCGCAGCAGGCAACACCGATAACAGATGGCCTTGCACTGCAAGGAATAAGGATGATAGTAGAGTTTTTGCCGAAGGCAGTTGATAACGGTAAAGATCTTCTGGCACGAGGACAGATGCAGATAGCAGCGAATTTAGCAGGCGTTGCTTTCGGTAATGCCCAGGTAGGCGTTGTCCACGCACTTGCCCACAGCGTGGGGGGCAGGTTCGGCGTACCTCACGGCGTTGCAAACAGCATACTGCTGCCGTACTGCATAGAGTACAATCTTGAGACAGTTGCAGACAAGTATAAGCTTGCAGCTCAGGCAATGGGTGTTGACGTGAAAGAGTTGAGCGACGAAGCTGCGGCACATAAAGCAGCAGAGGCAATCTGGACACTCACAAAGCGCATAAAAATGCCGCAGAGATTAAGGGAGGTAGGAGTAAAGGAAGAAGGACTCAAACAGGTGGCTGAAGATGCAATCTCAGACGGCTCCATAGTATACAATGCAAAGCCCATTTTTGATCCCGAAGAAACCCTGAAGATTCTAAAGCAGGCGTTCTGATAATGGCGGACATCAGGCTGGATGATGGTGCGAAGAACAACGGTCTTGCCGGCATGATGACCGATCTTATAAGGCAGAACATTTCGAATCATCCCGGGCGGGATAAGGTCTTCAGGGCAATGAAGGGGAATGTTGTACTCGTAGCGAAGGATATCGATGTAAGCCTTACGCTTGAGTTCAGCCCGGACGGCATGGTCGCCTATGACGGCGTGAAGCCGCCTTACAGCCTGAAGATAGAAACAGACTCTGACAACATACTTAAATTAAGCACATTGAAGATAAAGGCAGGCCTGCCTTATTATTTTGATAAGACCGGCAGGGAAGTACTCGGCATGCTTTTTAAACGCAGGCTCAGGATAAACGGATTGTTTGCACATCCTCTGCTTCTTACCCGTCTTACGAAGTTATTCTCGGTGTATTGATAATACTTATCATGGAAGGATTTAATTTTAAAACGCAGGTCCGGGTAAGGTTTGCAGAAACAGACGCACAGGGCATTGTAAACAACAGCGCATATATGTTATACCTTGAAGTCGGCAGGATAGAGTTTTTTAGAAAAGCAGGCATATCGATAAAGGACAGGGGTGCGCATGATATAGAGTTCGTTCTTGTGGAGGCATGTATCCATTATAAAAGTCCTGCAACTGCCGATGATCTATTAAATATCTATGTCAGGCTGAAAGAGATGAAGGACAGGGCATTTACACTTGAATATGTTATAGCATGCGAAGGTGACCAGGACCGTGTTGTTGCAACGGCCCATACCGTTACTGTATCGGTAAGTCCTGTGACAATGAAAGCATGCATGATGCCAGAGAACGCAAGAAAAATGCTCATGTCGGTGTAGTATGAATATCGGGGATATATCTGTAAATACCAACTTCGCAATGAGCCAGTATCTGTCTGCAAAGGATGGTCTTTCCACAAATACCATGCTCTCGGCTCAAAGCAAGCTGAATGTAACGGCAGAAGACCTCCTCCAGTCGATAACGAACGGCAAGCTGGGATTTTTGTCCATTCTTGAAGATGATAAGATTATAAAGGACATAAAGACACTTGCAAACAGATATCCTTCTTCAAAATATACAGACATTGTTGTCCTCGGCATTGGCGGTTCTGCACTCGGCGCCCGTGCGATAAAACGGGCTTTTGCTTCCGCATCGGAATCCAGGATAAGAGTACACATCCTTGACAATATAGATTCCGTGATATTTTCCAGTACGATCCAGAAGCTCAACCACAAAAAAACGCTAGTTGTTGCAATAAGTAAGTCGGGACAGACAGTGGAAACAATGGCCCAGTTGTTTATCCTTATAAACGATTTCAAAAAATCTGTTGGGGTAAAATCATTGAACAGGCATTTCGTTTTTATAACATCTTATGACAGCGGTGCACTGTTTTCGTTGTCACAAAAATACGGCATTCCTGTGCTGCCAATACCGCAGAATACAGGCGGCAGGTATTCGGTTCTGTCTGCTGTCGGACTTTTCCCTGCATGCTTTATGGGTGTAAATATCTCCGAACTGATAGACGGCGGCAGAAAGATCAGGGATTCTTTTATGAAATCCAAGGGAATCAATATAGGAGAGATCGCCGTTCTCTATTATCTTATGCACAGGGAGCTGAACAAGAACATCATGGTATTCATGCCTTACTCTTCGCTCCTGACGGATTTTACCGAATGGATCGCACAGTTATGGGCAGAGAGCCTCGGCAAGAAGCATTCAAGGGACGGGAGGGAAGTATTTGCAGGCAGTACGCCTGTCAGGGCGCTCGGAGTGACTGATCAGCATTCGCAGCTCCAGCTTTACAAGGAAGGGCCCGCCGACAAGCTCATAACCTTTATGGAGGTCAACAAGGTAAGCATAAAAGAAAAAAAGATCGTACCTGTTTCCCCAGTTGATGTGGAATTCGGGTATCTCTTCGGTAAAACGCTTCATGCCCTGCAGCATGCAGAAATGAACGCAACAAGAATGTCCCTCATCAATTCATCAAGACCTTCTATTACGATCTCACTGCCCGAGCTTATGCCGAAAACACTCGGGGAACTTTTTGTATTCTTTGAACTGCTGGTCGTATACATTGGATATCTTTATCATATAAACCCGTTTGATCAGCCGGGCGTTGAGGAAGGCAAACAAATACTAAAACAACTGCTGCATTAACCCGAAAAATGCATTTGAAAATAAGGAAGTTTGAGTAATGAGCGAAAAACCTGCGTCAGATATGGGTATTCTTCAGTTGCTTATTCTTTTATGAGGTTAACTTTATATGCCGGAAAAAATAATTGAACACTGGGCACATAAGCCCGGCAGGCACTGTGCATCAACGGCGCTGGGTGATCTTATGAATTTTTACGGATATGATCTGACAGAACCGGAGTGCTTCGGCATCGGAGAAGGGATCGGTTTCTGGTACATTGAAGGACTGACGCCGTCAAGGATGATGCACTTCAGGTCCGTGGATATAGAAAAGGTATTTTTCAGCAGCATGGGCATTGAATTCAAGTGGCAGGAATCGTGCTCTCAGGAAGAGATAAGAGAAGCATTGATCACCAGTATTGATAAGGGCATACCCGTACTGTTGAGAACGGACATCTTTTACCTTGATTATTACAAGAGTAAAACTCATTTTCCCGGACATGCAGTAATAGTATGGGGCTGCAACATGGACGAGAATATTGCATATGTGTCCGATACGGAACGCAAAGGACTTACAAGATGTGGTTTTGATTCCCTTCTTGAGGGAGTCCTGCACGGAAACTTCCCTGAAGGCGCACGTGCAAACTTTGCTACGGTACCAAGGCCTGTTCTGGAACTGCACAAGAAAAAGCTTTTTACAAACGCATCCAGAGAGAATGCGCAGCGAATGCTGTCATCGGAAGATTTCGACGGCTATGGTGTAAAAGGCATTCAACTTGCTTCAAAGAAGGTCGTAGAATGGAGAGAACTTGATGACTGGAAGTGGCTAGCGCGTTTTGCATATCAGGTAATAGAAAAAAGAGGGACAGGCGGCGGCGGATTCAGGAAGATGTATGCAGATTTCCTGGAGAAGTTTGCGAACAAAAGGCTTGTATCCCTTATGAAAAATATTGCCGGAAGGTGGACGGATATCTCACTCACATTCAAAGGTATATCCGAATCAGACACCCCGGATTTCAGCATTGTGTCAGATATGCTGTGGATACAATCCCTGAAGGAAGAAGAATTTTATAAAGGCATGCTGAATCAGAGCTGAACAAAGAGCTATAACCCCAAAACGTTCACTTGAAAAGGAACGAAGTTTTTCACTCACTCGCAAACCTTGCTGTTGAACTTTTTTTGATAACCAGGAAGGATTGCCTCATTTGCTTGCCAAAAGCATTTTAAATGTAGTTATTATTATGGTAAGTTTTAACGCATGCCCCCGTAGCTCAGTTGGATAGAGCAAGGGATTCCTAATCCCTGTGCCGCAGGTTCGACTCCTGTCGGGGGCATTATAACAGATTGGAGACAGTATGTTTATAAGTAATGCATCGATCAAGAATTTGGCATCCTTTGTCAATAAGGTGTGGGAAATTCATGGTTCGGTAAACCAGCCCGTTATAGCCCTGCCCGATAAATCTCCGGAACCAACGTGGGCATATGTTATTGCGATAAAAAGAGATAAAAAGATGCAGATATACATATATCTTTTCAGGGAACAGAGCAGGGAGGGTGTTTTTTATACCAATGAAACAGGGGATGTAGAACTTGTAAATGCAAAGGCTGTTTTTAATGATGCGCTTGATTTTACAGGCAGTATGGGATTTATTATGGAAAGGATCGAACTTGGCGAATCGCCCGGGCAGCGAGAGGAGATAGTAAAGACTATACCTGTCTTTATGGAAGATCTGAAGATGTACAAAGGCACTCCGACAGGGGATGAACTAATGCTTGACACAGTGTACGAGGAGACAGGTGCGGATCATTCACCTGTAAAGGCATCGGAAGAGGCAGTGAATAATAAAGGAGGTAAGCAGTGGCTGGCAAAGATTCTAAGTTTATTTTAATTTTTTTATCCGCCCTGTTTGCAATAGGTGTACTTGCAACCGGTTGTTCAACCAGGGATCCTGAATTGATCAAACAGGCAAGCTTGAACTACGACCTCGGTGTTATGCTCCTGAACAAGAGCGATTATCCAGGCGCCATACAACGGCTATCAGCGGCAGAAAGGATGAACCCTGATGATGCATTAACATACAATGCATTGGGGCTTGCATACTACGGTGAAGGTATGAAGTCCCAGGCGGAAGCATCTTACAAGAAGGCAACAGGATTAAATAAAAATTACTCCGATGCATACAACAATCTGGGCGTGCTTTACCTCAGTGATTCAAAATGGGACGACGCAATAAATGCATTCCATTCAGCCCTTGCAAATCCGTTATACATGTCGCCTCATATAGCTTGGGTTAATATTGGTTGGGCTTATTATCAGAAAGGCCAGCTTGATAGAGCACAAAAAGCTTATCAAAGTGCCATTGATATAGTTCCGGACCTGCCCATCGCCCATAACAACATGGGACTTATTTATTTAAGGAAAAATATGCTGCAACACGCCGAGTACGAATTCAAGACAGCGATATATTATTATAAAGGATACGCAGAGGCGCACCTAAACCTTGGTGTGGCATACATGAAGGGCAGGAATTACACTGAAGCAAGAAATCAGTTTGAAACAGTGCTGAAAGTGGCACCCGAAAGCCCCTTTGCCGCGGATGCAAAAAAATATATTAAAATGTTAAGATAACATGGACAGTTTCGGAGAGTTCCTCAGAAGAGAGAGGGAACTCAGACATATTGAATTGAACGAGATAGCAAAGATAACCAGGATAAAAAAAGCTTATCTTCAGGCAATAGAAACAGACAATTATGATGAACTTCCCGACGCAGCATTTGTTAAGGGATTTATACGGGCATACTGTAATTATATAGGTCTTGATCCTGATAAAACCGTAAATTATTTCCAGCAATTTTACGACGAAAAATTTAAAGAAGCTCCCCAGCCCCAGAAAAAGAGGTTCTATAACAGGGAAAACAGGCAAAGGCTTTTTATCACGGTTGTGCTCGGTCTGGCTGCTGCAAGTGTTGTTGGGTTGGCGGTCTACTATTCAATAATGGGTTCTATTGGCGGCACACCGCCGCAGGGCAGTGAAAAGGAAATTCAAGAGCCTGTCTTTACAGGCACGGTAACGGAACAACCTGCAAAGCAGCAAGCGGCTGAAATTACCACTACGACAGTTTTACCGATCACCTCCTCCGGGGCATTCACACAGCCGGCAAAGCTTCACACGTTGCTTTTAAAGGCGACAGAGGACACATGGGTAAGACTTGTCCAAAACAATGAAGAAGGGACAGCACAGGAAGCCCTGTTAAATCCCGGTGATGCCGTTTCCTGGAAATTTACGGGAACAGCAATGCTCATTGTCGGGAATGCGGAAGGTCTGAATGTCATTCTTGACAATAAACAGGTCGAGCACAACAGGATTAAATCAGAGGTAATCAGACTAAAGCTGCCGCACTGATCACAGAAGCATGTATTTGAAAATAATTTTTAGAACACTGAGGATATCTTTTATTCCGTTTTTAATCGTTTCAACAGTTTCGTGCAGTATTGTCAGCCCGATACTCATAAAGAAACAGTATACCATCAATGATGTCACGCAGGCCGTCTCTGCTGAGAATTACGCGCTCGCAGGCAAAGAGATAAAATATATAGATACATCGGGTATGACACCCGAAACTTTGCGGAGGTTTGATTTTATCAAAGGGGTCATTGGTTACAAAACAGGAAATTACAAGGACGCGCAGGCACACTTCAGGAAGCTGCTTTCCCAAAACATGAGTATCCATGATTACATAAACTGGTATATGGCTGAAAGCTACGAGGGTTCGGGTGACTGCGGCAATGCACTCCTGTATCTGAAAAATATTGCCGCACATTATACCGAGAGTATTTTTTATAAGCCTTCTATCCAGCTTATGGGCCAGTGCATGTCTGAACTAAAGCTGTACAACGATGCGATAAGCCTTTACGGTGAATATATAACGAATCCATCGTTCTACAACCAGCTTCCCGAGATGCTCACTTCAATGGCTGCACTTTATATAAGTACAGGGGATAAACAGAATGGCATAAGCAATTATGTCAGAGTATATACACAGTTTCCCGGCTCGCCATCCGCAGCTTTTGCCTTTAGCGCGCTCGGCACCCTGACGGATACAAGCACACTGAATATTGACCACTATCAGACGGCAAGACTGCTTATGATGGACGGCAGGTATTCTTCTGCATTGGGTGAACTGAATGCAGCTGTTCATGAGGCGTTGTCGGAAAAAGACAATGATAAACTGTCGGAAATCTACAAGAGCATCGGTATCATATATTACAATACCGGCATGTATGCCGATGCGATACCTGTACTGAAGTTGTCACTGCACTATAATCAGGATAAACACAGCTATACGGAAGCAATGTTCTGGCTCGGCAAGGCTTTTTTGAAAACCGGCGACAGAGATTCCGCAATAAGCACATTTATGCAGGTTGCTTACACGAAGAGCAGCTATGCCTCTATGGCGATGTACAAGCTGTATTCCCTATACAATGATAACAGCGATAAAAAAAATGTGGAATATTGGCTGTTAAAGCTTGCTGCTACAGGCACGCCATTCTCGCTTGATGCGTACTGGCACCTTGGATGGCTTTTCTATTCAGAGAATGATTTCCGACGTGCCGTTCACTATTTTGGTAAAATGCAGCATTCCAGATACAGCGACCAGTATGGGAAGATAAAGGCTAAATACTGGTATGCAAGGACTTTGTTGAAACGCGGTGAAACAGAGAAAGCAAGTTCTATTTTTTTTGACATAGCGAATACACTACCTGTGAATTACTATACAATCATGTCAAACATGTGGGCAGGTGAAAATACATTGACGTATGAGGCAAATAGTATAGATATGCGGATACAGTCGGGCAGAGGAAAATTGTTCAATTACCATTATTCCAGATATAGGTTTCTCGAATCTCTCGGCATGACGAAAGAAGCCTGGAACGAACTTGACTTACTTGCGCATCAGAAACTCTCTGCGGATGAATACCTTTTGCTGTGCCAGGCGTATTACAGCAACGGTGATTATTACCGCAGCCTTTACATTGCCCGTACCGAACTGGGGGACATGCTGCAAACATTTACACAGGGCACCATGCCTGTTTGGTTTTACAGCTACCCGGCAGGTTACTCACGCATAATAGAAGCATATTCGTCAAGATACAATCTGGACCCGGCTCTTATATACGCAATCATACTGCAGGAAAGCAGGTACAAAGCGGATGCCGTTTCTGATGCAGGTGCGATTGGTATAATGCAGCTTATGCCTTACACCGCTTCAATGGTGGCCAAGAACATATCAATAACGCCGTTCTCATCACAGGTACTCTTCGATCCGCAGATAAATATCGGTATCGGTATATGGCATTTCAGGCAGCTTATGACAAAGTACAGGGATAATTATGTGCTTGCTCTTGCTGCTTATAATGCCGGGGGCAAGGCTGTTGATAAGTGGCTTGCCGGTTCGACCACATGCAACACGGATGAATTTATAGAAGATATACCGTTTAGTGAAACGAGGCATTACATAAAAAGTATCATTGCAGATCTGGCGGCGTATACCATGATCTACGGAGGGAAGATTTCGCTTGAAAAGCATATATACATGGAAGGCAGGTTTCTGAAAAGCTGCCTTCCGAAACATTAACCCCAAGAACTTCTCTTTCTAAAGGGATTTACATCTCTACGGAAAACTCCATTGTATCAAACCAGAATCCCGTTTTCTTTATGTTGTCAATCTCCGCCTGGATCATCGTGTAATGCGCTTCCTCCATCTCGGCGAGCCTCTTGAAGGTTGCCTGTATCTCCGGGAACGCTGCATTCTTTGCATTGGTAGAATAATAGTTAATGGCACGCTGTTCAAGCGCCCTGGCTGTTTCAAGTGCGGCAAGCTCATTTGCATTTGCCTTACCCATGGTCTGAATATCCTTCTGGCTTATTTTCGGAATCAATGGTTCTACGGCTGATTTGTCTATTTCTATTGACCGCCATCCCTTCTCGGCAATGACATTATTTATCTGATTGTCCAAGAGCGTCATGTGTCCGAATTCGTCTGTCGCAAGCCGTATGAACATGTTTTTACCGCCTATATCTTTTGTCTGCCTTGCAAACTTAAGATAGGTTAAAAGCGCCTCTTTTTCTGCCTCATCGGCTGTTCTTAATACCTTTAAAAGCTCTTTTTCTCTGTTTTCCATGTATTCTCCTCTCATCTAGTCTTCCGTAAGAACGTATGCATCGTATTCGATCTGAAGCGCATCGCGATGCGCTTCTTCTTCTTTTATAAGCCTGTCAAACAATTGCTTTCCTTCTGAATCTTTTACAGCCCCGCGCATATCTGTATATAAACGTACAGACAAATTTTCCCTTTTTATGGCAAGCAAAAGTATCTGTTGATACTCCATATGGAACTGCATATCA
Source organism: bacterium (assembly GCA_021789095.1). GTDB lineage: Bacteria > JAMCPX01 > JAMCPX01 > JAMCPX01 > JAMCPX01 > JAJYJX01. The sequence continues at coordinate 11,384 of JAJYJX010000002.1, read as the reverse complement.
GGCGAAAATGCCTCGTCATTTTTGTAGTCATCAATGTTCAGTACAGAGAGATCCATTAAAAGTTCACTGGAAAGTCTCATGGCTTCAAGCTTTTGCTTATGCACGAGTTCCTGCTTTGCCAGCTGGTCAAAGAATGTCCTGGCATTTGTAGTTTTAGCAAGTTTTTGAGCCTGGGTATAGAAGGTATAAGCATCCATTTCCCGTTCTATAGCAAACTCCAATATATCTTTATACTGATTCACCATACACTCTCCTTAAAGATTCAATGTCCGCATAATAAAGAATATAAACTTATAAAGTTACCGGTCAATAGATTTTTAAAAATGTGCGTTGATTTACCCCGTTACACCTGCTTTATTTCTTATACTCGTCATTATTGGACAACGCTCCGTTTTTCGTGACAGGTGTAACAGGGTTTACACAAATACAATTCTGAACGGTTTTCTCTTGCCAGCCTGCACAATATAGCTACCCCTGGCCTCTATCTTGCGGAATATGTCATGTACAGGCGCACCGTTTATATTCACTGCACTGCCCAGGATAAGTCTCTTCGCCTCTGATTTGCTTGGAGCAATACCGGCATCTACAAGGACTTGATAAACAAGAACGGTGCCTGTGCTTGATTGTAATGTAAACTCATCCATGCTGTCAGGAACCTCTTTTCTGGAGAACACCGTTTCAAATGATTCTCTGGCATGCTGTGCTTCATCACCGGAATAAAATCTTTTGCACAGCATAAACGCCAGCTGTTTTTTTATCTCCATAGGGTTTATCTTTTTCTTTATGGATTGATCTTTTAATTTCTCGATCTCATCCTGGGGCAGCTCGGTAAGCAGCTCGTAGTATTTCCACATAAGTTCATCGGATATGCTCATGATCTTACCGAATACCATGTCAACAGGCTCGTCAATCCCGATGTAATTCCCGTATGATTTACTCATCTTTTTTATGCCGTCCAGTCCCGGGAGAAGGGGCATGGTGAGTACCACCTGGGGGGGCTGGTTGTAAGCCTCCTGCAATGCTCTTCCGACAAGGAGATTGAATTTCTGATCGGATCCGCCTATCTCCACATCTGCCTTCAGCATTACAGAGTCGTATCCCTGCATTAAGGGGTAAAGCAGTTCATGTATACCAATAGGCTTTTTTTCGTTATACCGCTTTGTAAAGTCGTCCCGTTCGAGCAGTCTTGCCAGGGTGTACCTTGATGCAATCTTTATAAGCTCCTCCATGTTGAGCTTCGTGTACCATTCAGAATTATATCTTACCTCAGTTTTTTCCCTGTCGAGTATCTTGAAAGCCTGGTTTGTGTATGTCTTTGCGTTCTCCATGACCTGCTCCATTGAGAGCTGTGGCCTTGTTACCGATACGCCTGTAGGGTCGCCTATCATTGCCGTAAAATCACCTATAAGAAAGATCACGGTATGACCTGCAAGCTGGAAATGCCTTAATTTCTCCATGAGGACCGTATGCCCAAGATGGATGTCTGCAGAGGTTGGATCAAAGCCTGCTTTTACCCTGAGAGGCCTGCTTGAAGAAAGTCTCTTTTTTAATTCGTCTTCCCGGATGATCTCAACAGCACCCTTTTTTATAAGTGATAATGATTCCATTGATATCTTTTGATCTCTCAGTATTGTTTCAGACTATGAAAAAGGACGTCCCGCGTTTCGCGGGACGTCCTTTTGTCTCGGTTTAGGCTTTTATGATGCAGTTTACAGGGCAAACTGCAACGCAATATTGTACGGTTATCTTACCTGCTTTTATCTCTTCTTCATCTTCAGTGCATTTTTCCGGATCTATTATATACAGATCCCCAGGGGTTATGGCGCCTCGCGGACATTCCGGTTCACATACACCACAGGCGATGCACTCCTCTGTAATCTTCATTGCCATCTCAATTTCCTCCTTTTAAGATTATGAACACTCCCTCTTATCATCTCTTTGCGTTCATGGTCAACTATATTTAATATAATGATCCTTTTTTAGTTCTGACAGAAGAATCCGGCTTTTGTAGAGGTCAATCGCGGTAAGTGCGAGCAGTGCGGCCCCTGTTTTGATAGTCCTGTACGCCCCCGGTGTATTAGCCTGTTTTTTGAACGCCTCTGAATGTGCAGGGCAGGGGGCATCGGATATTGCGAGTGTAGGGTGCAGGGTAGGGACTGCATGACTTACATTGCCTATATCCGAAGAGCCGAGCTCCTTGTCTGTAAAAAAGTTGTCGACTTTTATACGCATCTTTTTCAACTGTGTTTCAAAGACACGTGCAAATGCAAAGTTTGGCTTCAATGGATAATAAACATTGCCTTTGTGTTTTATGGCATAGCCGAGTCCGAAGGCGCCGGCGGTTCCCCTTACCATAGTTGAAAATCTTTTTAACAATGCATTGTGAGATCCGATGTCCGCAGCTCTTATAAAAAATTCAGCCTCCGTTGTGTTTGGTATGACGTTTGCAGCTGCGCCTCCCTGTTTTATAATGCCGTTTATCCTGTTCCCGTCAGCCATCGTTATCCTGTTTGTGTCAACCGCCTGGAACAAAGACAGCATGCCCGCAAGTGCACTTCTGCCTTTCCATGGGTTTGCAGATGCGTGGGAAGAAACGCCATTGAACGTAATGCCGAGCCTTGATAGCGACAGTGATAATTTTACGATCTCTGTTTTATCCGAAGGGTGTATCATCATTGCAGCATCTACATCCCTGAACAGGCCTTTTTTAACAAGAAGTGCTTTTGCACCTATGGTTTCTTCTGCAGGGCAGCCGATCACCGATAGTTTCCCGTTTGAAGGGCGCAGTGCCCGCGCTATGCCTATGCCTGCAAGTACTGATGTGGCGGCAATAAGGTGATGTCCGCATGCATGACCAATGCCTTCCAGTGCGTCGTACTCCGCCAGAAGGGCAATATGCGGCCTGCCCTTGCCGTAGGTTGCAATGAATGCGGTTGGGAGGCCGCCTATGTCTTTTATTGAAAAGCCATGCGCTTTAAGCACCCCGCAGAGCCTTGCTTTTGCTCTGTATTCATGCAAGCCGGTTTCCGGGTGATTATACAGATACCGTGCTGTATTTATAGCTTCCGGATAGGCAAGATCTATTGCTTTTAAATGAGGTGGAGTTGATATTTAAACCTCCATCAATTCCTTGTTTTTCTTGTCGGTAAATTCATCTATTTTCTTTATATAATCATCTGTAACGGTCTGTACCTTTTTCTGCAGTGTTTTTGCCTCATCCTCGCTGAGCTGTTTGGCCTTTTCCTGTTTTTTTATGTCGTCGTTTGATATCCTTCTTATATTCCTTATAGACACCCTTGCCTCTTCAGCCATTTTCCCTATAAGCCTGGTAAGATCTTTACGCCTTTCCTCTGTTAAAGGTGGTATGGATATGCGTATAATCTTTCCGTCATTTACGGGGGTCAACCCGAGATCCGATGCGAGTATTGCCTTTTCAATGGCACCTATTGCCTTAGGGTCCCATGGCTGGATCATTATCTGTTTTGGATCAGGCGTTGATACCGAAGCCATCTGGTTGATCGGTGTGAGTGTCCCGTAATAATCGACTTTGACAATATCAAGTATTGAAACGGAAGCCCTTCCCGTCCTTAGCTTTGAAAGTTCGCTTCTGAATGCTGCAATGGTCTTTTCCATCTTTTCTTTTGTAGCTTGCAGTATCGTATCATTCATCTGTTTTTACCTTCCAGTAATGAGTGTTCCGACCTTTTCGCCAAGGACTATTTTCTTTATATTATCCTTTATATTTATGTCAAAAACAATTATAGGAAAATCGTTGTCCATGCTTAACGAAACGGCAGTCGAATCCATCACCTTCAGGCCGCGCTTCAGCACGTCAATGTACTTCAACTGGTCAAATTTTATGGCGGATTTTACAATATTGGGATCCGCATCATAAACGCCATCCACCTTTGTTGCCTTCATGAGGATGTCTGCTTTTATCTCTATGGCCCTCAATGCAGCTGCTGTATCCGTTGTGAAGTAGGGATTACCCGTGCCCCCTGCAAATATTACGACCCTGCCTTTCTCAAGGTGCCGTATAGCCCTCCTCCTTATGTACGGCTCTGCGATCTCATGCATCTCTATTGCGTTCTGTACCCTGGTGTGTACATTGTGGTGTTCGAGTACGTCCTGAAGTGCTATTGCGTTAATCGTTGTAGACAGCATACCCATGTAATCAGCGGTTGCCCTGTCAATACCGAGATCACGGGAAAGACTGTCGCCCCTTACGATATTACCCCCGCCTATGACCATGGCCACCTCAACACCAAGCTCCGTTATCTCTTTTATCTGCTGTGCAATGTCCTTCAGCGTGGATGATGAAAGTCCTGTGCCTTTCTCTCCGCCCAGTATCTCGCCGCTGAGCTTCAGCAGTATCCTTTTATATTTAATATCTGCCATTCGTTTTTATGATTTTGACGTTTCGCCGACCTGATACCTTGTAAACCTTCTTATGACAATGTTTTCCCCGATCTTCGCAATAAGAGATTTAAGCAGATCGCCTATTATTACGTTCGGATCCCTTATGTAACTCTGTTCCAGCAGGCAGACCTCTTTATAGAATTTTTCAAGCTTTCCCTGCACCATCTTGTCTATAACAGCGGCCGGTTTCCCCGATGCCTTTGATTGTTCCGCATAGATCTCTTTTTCTTTCTGGAGTAAATCAGAAGGTACTGATTCCCTGTTTATATACAGGGGATTTGCCGCTGCAATCTGCATTGCGATGTCTTTTGCAAATATTTTAAAATCCGGTGTTCTTGCAACAAAATCTGTTTCACAGTTTATTTCTACCATCACGCCTATTTTACTGCCTGCATGGATGTATGATTCGATAACACCTTCTACAGCCGTCCTGCCGATCTTTTTGGACGCTGAGGCAATCCCTTTCTTCCTCAGTATATCAACAGCCTTGTCAAAATCTCCGCTTGCTTCATTGAGGGCACTTTTGCATTCCATGATACCCGCGCCTGTTTTTTCTCTCAGTGTTTTCACCATTTCAGCTGTTATTTCTGCCATCTTGTATTGCTCCTTTTCTTATTATTTATAATAAAATGTCATTACCAAGGATGCGCTTAAGGCGAAAGCGAAGTAATCTAAAACTGTAGATTCTCCCTGGCGCCAGCGCGCCGCTCAGAATGACACCGAGGCAGGATTATCAATACAAACCGTTTGAATCCTGTTTCCTCTCATTTCTTGTATTCACATTCGATTATTCAAATTCTGTTATTCAAATTCATCTGGCACATCGAGCTGCTTGTCATCAACGGCTTCTTCAACAACCGTCTCTGCCGGCTGTTCCTGTGGCTGTGCTTCTTTAACCTCTTCAACCTGGGGCATCTGCTCGCTTCTCAGTTTTGCACCTTCAAGGCATGCATCCGCTATCTTTGATGTCAGGAGCTTTATCGCCCTTATTGCATCGTCATTTGCAGGAATCGGGTACCGGATAAGCTCGGGATTGCAGTTTGTGTCTACAATGCCTACAATGGGTAAATCGAGTTTATTTGCCTCCCTGACAGCTATAATTTCATGGTTTGTATCGACCACAAAAAGCATGTCAGGCAGTTTTTTCATGTTCCTTACCCCGCCGAGATATTTGGCCAGTTTGTCCTTTTCCTTGGTAAGCTGGATCTGTTCTTTCTTTGTCAGCTTTTCAAATGTACCGTCTGTCTGCATCTTCTCGATAGACTCAAGCCTGAGCAGGTTGCTCCTTATTGTTTTAAAGTTCGTGAGCATGCCGCCAAGCCAGCGCACATTCACATAGAACATGCCCGCTCTTTCCGCCTCTTCTTTGATAGATTCCTGTGCCTGTTTTTTAGTCCCTACAAAGATTATGTTGCCGCCCTGGGCAACGGTTTTGGCAACAATTTCGTAGGCTATTCTCAGCGACTCGAGCGTTTTCTGCAGATCGATTATGTAGATCTTGTTTCTTGCTTCGAAAATGTACGGCTTCATCTTCGGGTCCCATCTGTTTGTCTGGTGACCGAAATGCACGCCTGCTTCGAGCAGGTCTTTCATCGTTACGTCAAACATTTTGTCCTCCCTGGTTTTTCTTCCACCTGCGGTCTGCTCGGCGCCAAGACCCTCATGGGCACCCTTGTGCCAATACGCAGGTGTGTTTTATATTTTGATTTTACTATATTGCATATTAAAATTAAATATTCAAGTAATACGTGAGATTAATCTAAAAAATGGGCTCTTCGGGGTGTTATTATCAACCCTTCCTGTCATTCCCGCGAAAGCGGGAATCCAGTAGTAGTGGCGGTTCATGAACCGCCACTACTAACAATGCATTTTTTTGTCAAGGCTGGAATATGGTCCTTGATTCAGCATGTGCTATGATGTCCTTTGGATAGAACCACTGAGGGTGTACCTGGTTGTTTATCCAAAGGTTTACCTGGTCCCCGTAATGCTTTGGCGGGTTTGCAGGATCCGGCCCCATTCCTGACTCCCCGCCGGGCAGGACGTTGTATCCCACTATTGCACCTGGTTTCATCTCAACAGAAAACCTTATAGCAGGACCGGAATCATAGGTATAATTTGTATAAAATGGCGCAGAGCCATTGCCCATCTCAAATCCGAATGTCCCGGGATCTACAGAAAACATACTACCCGGCCTTGGATAGCCTGTTCCGTTGTTTGGCAGATTAAATTGCGGGAAAAAATCAGCGTTTGCCGCAAGGTTCAGCAGATCGGAGAAGGTCAGGGTATGGAGCTTGCCCCACTGCCATTGTGTCATGTCGGATGTTCCAAAGCTTGTCGGTGTGCTGTACTGAGAGTTGGGTGGTGCGGTAAGATCGCTTATGCCTTCAGCAAGGCTGTCTATCATGATCTCGTCAAGGCTCCTTACGGTGTACGAATAGGGTCCTGTCCCCGCAAGCGCATCAAGGAGCGTGCTCTGTGTTCCCGAAAGTGAATATGTTGCAGTCTGTGTCGGGTTCTCAAGCACGGTCAGCAATGTATTGATGATGATACCATCGTCGAGCGCCCTGTCCTGTCCTATTGCCTGTATCTTGTCATAAAAGATATTGGTAAACAGCCTCTGTACGAAGGCCTCAAATATGGATGTTGCAATGCTGTTATTAATGTCCTCCTGTGTTGCAGAGGGAGACAGGCCTGTAGGCGTATCATAGGGATGGGTGCTCGTTGCCCATGCATTCAGATAATTCATCGCAGTTGCAGTGAGTGAACCGCCAAGGATAGAACTTTGCAGATCAGCGTATGCCTTTTGCAGAAACGGCAGTATCCGCAGTGCATACGTATCCGTATGATCAGCCTGTATATTGTTCTGGACATAGGCAAGATCTATGTTTGGCGCTCCTGCTTCTATATCCTTGTCTATCTGCTGGGCCCTGAAACCGGGATCAAAGAACCCTCCGAGATAATACGGATTATCAAGCGGCTCGTTGTTGTACGTTACTCCAACAGGGTCCTGATTTGCCGTTGCTATATAGTTCTGTGCAGGGTTTTCCGTGAACGGCAAAGCGGATGTCGGCAGCATACCAATCCAGTAAACATTAGGATCTGTGCCGGGCAGCACAAGATAAGGTGGATTCGCGTAATCGTTGTATTGCAATCCGCTTGGCAGGGCGTTTGTTGTATGAGTGAATGCATCCGGGCCCCTTTGTGGAATAGCACTCTGGTCTGTTAAATAGATATTTCCGTATATATCAGCATAAACAAAGTTCTGTGCACCTACCTTGAAAAGATCCTGTGCTGCTATGAAACCATCAAGGTTTTGTGCCTGATCAATGCCGTAAAATGCCTGCAGTTCATTCGATGGTATCATGCCTGTCCATGTGAATGCTATGGCTGATGTTGAACCTGGAGTGTAACTTCCGGGTATTATGGGCATTGTACCGTGGCCCGGAATTGTAACGTAATACATGTCATAGGTATCGGTTGTTACTACGTTTCCGTTTAATGCGCCTCCGAACGTGAAGGGTACAGCCACAGTTTGTATTCGGCAGGGAGTGCCGTTATACATAACCGAATCAGGACTGCCCGGAACAACGGTCTCCTGATAAACGTCAATAACATCAGAAGGAAACACTGTATCGCCCCATGCTATATAATCATTATGTCCTATGATTACACCGGGTGCCATAGGGAATACAACGCCGATGGTGTTAATGTTTCCGTTTCCTATATCTTTTGTATTGATATGGACTTCATAGAAGATCGGAGGGTTGTAAAGCGGCAGGTGCGTGTCATTGGCAAGGATCGCATGGCCGTCTTTTGTGAGTTTTGCACGGATCGTCCAGTTGTTGCTGCCGATCCTGCCTGAGGTGTGACCTTTATGCAAAAAGCCAAAAGGACCGCTTTGCAATGATTTATAAAACGCTTCAGCACCCTGTAAGGACTTCTGGTTTATCTGCAAAGGCTGTAAAGCGGTGTTGTTCTGTGTACCTGAGATAGCCATGGGGTTAAAGGTATTATACGACAACAATGAGAACGTCGTTGATGTTGCATAAGAAAACGGGTTTGGCAGGGGTACAGCAGGCGCTTTTGCAGCAGGCTCTGAACGCGCAAAATCGTACGTAATGCCTGAAAAATGACGCAGTCCCGGGTCGGATGAACTGGATGTGAATGTTGCGGCTGCTGTGGTGAAGTAATCCGTGGCATTGATCTTTGTTCCTTCATTTTCCATGGTAAGGCTGTAAGATTCAAACTTACCGAATGCAATGATGTCCTGCGGTGTGAATGGTTTTATGTCAGTAATGGTTATCCCCATAAACGCGGTTGAATACTCCGCAGGCAGGACCTTTGCCTTTGGATCTGCCTGTACTTTCTGTGACAGCTGACTCAGGTAGAAATTTATTCCATTGCAGAACGATTGAAGTATGTTTTGAAGGTCAGCAGGGGTCTGGTCATATACAATCTGGGCAATGGTTGAAAAGCCCATCATTTTTGAATGTATGTCTTCGGTTAATACCGAATTGCGGGGTCCCGCCCCAAAGTACTCTGTCAATGTGCCTGTAGCTATATGCCTGAACATGTCCATTTCAAAAAGCCTGTCTGATGCCTCTGCATAGCCCTGCGCGAATGCAACATCGGTCATGGTCCTTCCGTAGATGTGCGGAATGCCGTAGGTGTCCCTTATGATTTCAACAGGGTATTGAAGAGAACCCTGTGGCGTCTGGATGGTCTGATTTACGCCAAGACCTGTAAAGGGATCGTTTGGACCGATTGATGCGCTTCCACTGGAGCTCTTTGAGCATGCAGTCAGTGATAAAATTATCATGAACGGAATTGTAAGCCCCGCAACAAATTGCCATGCGTGTTTTTTAGAATTCATTGAGCACCTCCGTCTATTGATCTATGTTTTTCTAATTCAGGTTTTAATGTAAGGCAAGACATATCTAAATCAGGCGTTTCATACTATTGCAGGCACGTTTCTTGTTGCAAATGTTTTTTTGCTGTGCAATATAGGGAGCAACTTATGCGTTTCTATAGAGAGCAAAGAAAACAAAAGAGAGTCAAAACCAAACTCAGAGTGAATTGTAAAAAAAGCGGTGTTTTCTTTTCTGATTTCACAAGGGATATCAGTTTGGAAGGCATAAGAGTGGAAACCCCCGCATTAATAGCCAAAGGCATGATTGTTGATCTTTCTTTTAATCTTCCGGCGGAAATTGACCCTGTTATTGTAAAAGGCAGGGTTGTCTGGTCAAATGTGGAAGAACATACCGATTTTAATGTTGTTCTTGGTATAAAATTTGAGGATATAAGTGAAGCGGATAAAAATAAACTATTTGGCTTTTTACAGAACAATAATTTTCAGACTTAATCCAAATTATTATCATTATTCCAATAAATATCGCGCCAATTTTTTAAAATATGATCCTTCCATATCGGTGAAATATCTTAAGTTATTTTGTTAATACCGCTACCAGTTCTTCGCCGCTGTCCTTGCCTGAAGCTACGAGTATCTTTTCATAAACTGTCAATATAGCAACGCAAAACTTTTGAAACAAACTTACATTGCTCGTCCTTCCGTATGTATTCATGCCTTTAGCAGAAGTAATTTCGTATTCCTTTGACCACAGGATAAAATCTTTCGATGCTTTTGTTGAAAAGCTTTTTAAGCGCAACCCTATAATTCCGGATAATGCAAGAAGGGATTGCTTTGAATAAAGAATCAAATGCCTGGGTGTTTCAAGAGGTCCCCAATCTTTCTTGAATATTTTATATCCCAGACTGTTCATATTAGGCATTCTTATAATAGTTATCCCATCAGGATGCAGTATGCGTTTTATCTCTCTGAGCACATCCACCGGATTGTGTATATGTTCGAGCGCATGGTTCATGATGATAACGTGAAAATAATTGTCAGGAAACCTGTACTCAAGCAGTGTTCCTGTGCTTATATCAAGCTTGAATTTTTCCCTGCCGATTCTTGCGGCGTTTTCCGAGAGTTCTATTCCCTGAGTTTTATAACCGAGTTTTTGCAATGCAAGCATATAATATCCAGGCCCGCAGCCTATATCCAGTGCCCTGATATTTTCTGAATAGGGAAGTATCTCCGGCAGATTAAACCGTGCACGTTCCCATAAGGGGGCCAGGCAGTAAGCAATGGGTTTCGCAATTATGGAAGGGCGGATTCTGCTTTTATTTTCATAATTTTTATAATGATAAATTTCATACAATACCGTATTTCTCAGATACTCAAACAATTTCCTCGCGAGGATTGATACACCGTGTAATGCCTGTCGTTCCTGATGGGAAGGATAATCATCGGGATAATAACTTGATAAGTCTTTGAGTGTTGGCCTTGGCGAGATATAGAAAACCGAGCATTTCAAACATTGATTTAACCCAAATTCACCGGGTATGCCATGCATTCTGTCTGTATTCGTGAGGATAAAACGCTTTTCTTTTGAACCGCAGAGAGGGCACTGCTCGATAGTTTCCAGTTTTGGTGGCAGTTCCATAATGAAATAATGGCTATTAGAATAAGCGTACAATGTCAAATACATTGATATTATCTATTCAGTAAAATGCGGTGGAATATATCTATGAATGCTTAAACTGCGCCAATAAAGCCTGCTTGAAATTTGAAAACCAGTAGGACAGGAACGGGTCATCTGTTTTAATCAATCCTGCTTTATAGCTTATGTATCTGAGCAGCAGACCTATGATATTCAGCAGCCTTATAATAGCCGTTCTGGTTTTGCCAAGATAGGTATCACAGAATGAATAATAATTTTTGTACATCAACTCATACCGTCGTGCAGAACCAGAAGAACCACTCTTATTGAAGTGATGCATAACTTGTGATGAGGAGGTATAAAGGATTTTGTAACCAGCCCGTCTTATCCTGTAGCACCATTCCATATCTTCGCCAAACATAAAGTAATCCGTATTTAATCCACCTGCTTTCCGGTAAATTT
>JAJYJX010000001.1 GCA_021789095.1 bacterium | reverse complement strand
CATATCCCTCCGTTCAAAAAATTGCACAATCTCTCGGGCGCATGCATATCCGCGGTTGACCTTGTGCGGGGCATTGCCAAGCTCGCGGGCTTTGATATCATTGCTGTCCCGGGTATAACCGGCTGGATAGATACAAACTACAAAGGCAAGGCAGAATACGGTTTCAATGCCTTGAAAGACCATGACCTTATCTACATACATGTCGAAGCACCTGACGAGGCCGGTCATAATGGCGACATAGAGCTGAAGATAAAGGCAATAGAGGACTTTGATGAAAAGATCGTGGGCGGGGTGCTGGACGGCATGAAGCGGTTCGATGCATTCAGGATGCTCGTATTATCGGACCACAGGACCCCGATAGCACGGAAGACACACACGGAAGAACCTGTGCCTTTCCTGTTAAACGATTCAACCAAAGAATTCAATAACAGGTTTGCTTTCAACGAGTCCGATGCGGAGAAAAGCGGCGTATTCATAGAAAACGGATTCGAGATTCTGTCAAAACTGCTCGGGGAATGGAAGTAGCCCGCCCCCTGCTCCCTGCTATTTCCCGGCTTTCCGGGTTAACGCGTTAGAAAGCCGCATCATTCCTAATGTGGTTGACTTATTTGGCTTTTTTAATCTATATTCCATTACGCGGAGGCCTTCATGAAATCAAAAGATGGCCATCTATCCAAAATCATACGGCAGAGTCCCAAAGGCATTATAAACAGGGACAGACTGTTCCGTCTGCTTGTCCGTAAAATGGATCGCCGGATTATATGGGTCTCTGCACCGCCCGGATCAGGCAAGACCGTACTGGTAAGCAGCTTTATAGAGAAAAAGAAACTCGGGTGTTTATGGTATCAGATGGATAAAGGGGACGATGATATAGCGACATTCTTTTATTACATGGGACTTGCCGGAAAGAACGCCGCTCCATGGGAAAAAGATCGTCTGCCCATGCTCACACCCGAATACTTGTCCGGTATTGCTATATTTACAAGACGGTATTTTGAAAATCTATACGGCAGGTTAAGGTATCCATCCACAATCGTATTCGACAACTACCATGAACTGCACCCTGATTCAAAACTCCATGAGTTGCTCGCAGAAGGTCTTGCGATAGCTCCAGACGGGATCAATGTCATTATTATAAGCAGAATCAATCCGCCCGCCGTATTCAGCAGGCTCCTGGCAAAGGACATGATCCATTTTATCGGGTGGGATGATATAAAATTCACCATGCAGGAATCAAAAAAGCTGATCCGGGCCAGAGGGTTCAAAAAAATACCGGAAGACACCATAAAGCAGCTGCATGCAAAAACGGAAGGATGGGCAGCGGGATTGATCCTTATGCTGGAGAGAGCGAGGCTGGAAAATATTGAGGGACCATCGATTATACCGCGCTCCACACCCGGGGTGTTTGATTATTTCGCAACCGAGATATTCAGGCAAGTAGATGCGAAGATGCAGGACTTTTTTCTGAAAACCGCATTCTTACCGAAAATGACGATAGGCATGATAGAGAAGCTTATGGGATATCCGCCTCCCGAGAGAATCTTGGAAAACCTTGCCGATTCGCACTACTTTACATCGCGGCATGCAGGTTCAGAAGCTGTATATCAATACCATGACCTGTTCAGGGGGTTCCTGATTTCAAGGGCAATGAATGTGTGGAGCCGGAAAACACTGTCGGAGGTTCAGCGCCGTGCAGGGATGGTATTGGAAAAAGAAGGACACATAGAAGATGCCGTTGCCTTGTTTTATCAATCGCAGGACTGGACGGAGGTTATACGGTTGATCCTGCTCCATGCAAAAGAGCTTATTTCCCAGGGCAGGAACCAGACGCTGGAGGCATGGCTCAGGGGAATACCGGATGCTCTGCGTGAAAATAACCCGTGGCTTATCTACTGGTTTGGTGCATGCAGATTGCCATTTAATCCCGGAGAAAGCCACGCTTACTTTGCAAAAGCGTTCAAGCTGCTCACAAAAAATAAAGATAAAAACGGGATATTTATGGCGTGGACAGGGGCTGTTGATTCTGTATTCTATGGGCTTGGAAACTATAGGCTCTACGATCCATGGATAAATATCATGGAAAAGCTTGTAAAAAAAAGGAAGGATTTCCCCTCTACGGAAATAGAAAAAATAGCAGTAGCTAAGATGCTCTTTGCCTTAAATTTCAGACAGCACTTTAATCCAAAGATTAAAAAATGGCTGAATCGTGCTACGCTTCTTTTAGAAAGCAGCGATACTATTGAGCTGCGAATACAATTAAGTACCATTATAGCTCTTTACTACTCAACGGTAGGGGATATCTCAATGGAGGACACGATCATTGCACCATTGAGAAAACTGACTTATTCAGACCAGATTTCTCCCCTGACGTTTCTTACACTCAAGGTCATAGAAGTTTTATACAGCTGGTATACGGCAGTGTCTGATCCTGAATTTAAGGCATTATACGACGGGATAAAAGTAGCTGAAACCACGGGAATCCAGGTAATGGATCATCCACTTTTAACGTTTGGTGCCGCATGGATGCTGAGTTCCGGAAATGTCCAGCATGGAAGGCAGCTTTTACAAAAGATCTCTAAAACAATAGGACAGGCAGGGGCGTATGATCGCGCCTTATATTATATTGTTTCAACCGGCGAGGCTATGATGAGAGAGGATTTTGTTTCTACATACGACAGTCAGAAAACGGGCATGAAACCGGCTATCGAAACAGGCGACGTAAACCTGATAGTGCTCACCTCCCTGCAAATGTCTCAAATCCTCCACGAACTTTCAGAAGATACCAGGGCATTGTACTACCTCAACAAAACATATCGAATCTGCAGGAAGCAGAGGCATTTTAAATATATGTATCTTATAGCAAAGGCCTTGTTTGCATTTGATCAACATAACGAAAGATCGGGTTTAAGATTTCTCCGCAGGGCAATGCAGCTTGGACAGGATATGGGATATGTAAACTTTCCGGGCTGGCGGCCGTCTGCTATGGCCAAGCTGTGTGTCAAAGCACTTGAGGCTGGCATCAATAAAGAGTATGTGAAAAGCCTTATCAAGAAACGAAATCTTATGCCGGATACACCTCCATTGGAATGCAAAGACTGGCCATGGCCGGTGAAAGTCTTCACCCTTGGGAGCCCGAAGCTGTTTATTGAAGATAAACAATTAGGATTCAATGGGAAGGTCCCCCAAAAACCCGTAGAACTGCTTCAAGTACTCCTCGCATCCGGCGGAGAAGACGTAAGTGAGGAACATATAATTGATGCATTATGGGAAGATGCTGACGGTGATAGAGCCAAGCATGCCTTTGACACAAACCTGCACCGCCTGAGAAAATTACTCGGTAATGACAGGGCAATAGTATTCAACGCAGGCAAGCTTACGCTGGATAAAAGATATTGTTGGGTGGATACATGGGCGATTGAGCATTGGTTAGATAAAGCTGAAACATTTTTAAAGAATCATCCTGTAAACACTGGGACTGGATCACGAAAAAGACATAAATATTCTGCATCCGGCATCAGGACTTCCCATGGTGTACAGGATGGGATTTCAAGTATAATAAGTCATATTTTATCCATTTACCGCGGGACATTTCTCGGTAAAGAATTATCACACCCCTGGGCGGAGAATTATCGTGAAAGGCTGCAAAGAAGGCTTTTAAATATACTGGAAGAAGCGGGACAGTACTGTGAGGCAAATGGAGAGTGGAAAGCAGCAATAGAATATTACAATAAGGGACTGATGGTTGATCATCTTCAAGAAATATTCTATCAGCGGTTGATGGCGTGCTATATCCTGATTGGGCAAAATGCAGAGGCAATATCAATATATCATTCATGTTATAAGAACCTTAAAGAAAACCTTGGTATAGAGCCATCTTCCAAAACCCGGGAAATCTATACCTCCTTACAAAGGAAATATTAACGGCATTCCCCCTTGTCTTTTCTATTCTGCAATCTGTAAGTAATATGTAAGTAATCTGTAAGTTTACCCGTGTTAGAATCAGCATCGAAAACAGAAACTCCACAATTTCAAAAAGATCCCGAAATTAAATATAAACGATCGGGACATTGTAAAATATAACCTTGATAAGGTAGACGGTTATTCTTCCATGGAAGAGATCCTGCAGATAATCAACCCTGTTGAGCAATTTGAAGTAATGAAAAGACTGTACAAGCTTATAAAGCTCGGAGTAATAGTATTTTAGCATTCCCGGACACATCACCCTTCGCTCCTTAATTCCCGTTACTATATTTTGCACAAAAGCCCTTAAATATGCTATGAAATATAAATTATCCTGACAAGGGGTGTTTATGGAAGATGAACTGTTTAAAAGGTTTGGCAAGGTATTCCCAAAAGGCACGATACTCTTTCGTGAGGGGGATACAGGGGAAGACATGTACATCATCAACACAGGCAAGGTGAAGATTTTCAAAGAAGTGGGCGGCAATGAAAAGGTCCTCGCAGTGCTCAGCCAGTCCGATTTCTTCGGAGAGATGTCGCTCCTGAATAAAAAGCCGCGTTCCGCAAGTGCAGAAGTTGTGGAAGACGCGAAAATGCTCGTCATTAACAACAGTACATTCGATACAATGATCCGCAGCAACTCGGAGATAGCCTTGCGAATAATAAGGATCCTTGCAAAAAGACTCGAAGATGCGGATGTCCAGATAGCGAACCTTATGATAAAGGACTCGAACCAGAGGGTCATCGTTACGCTGCTTAAACTGGCTGAAAGCGGTACAAAGATAGACACAGACACCTTCCTGAAGCTTGATGTTGAGAAATTGGCCATTACAACGGGGCTGGAGAAAAACAAGGTGGGCGAGATAGTGGACAGGCTTGCCAAAAACAGGCTTATAGAGCTGACGAACAACGGCATATTGATCAGAAACTATGACAACCTGAAAAAATATCTTGATTACCTTGTGATGAAAGAGCAGTTCGAGGGGATGTGAGGAGCCATGAATATAAGAGTGCTGGGCTGTCACGGCGGTGAATTGCCCAACTTCAGGACAACTTCATTCCTTATAAACAAAAGCGTTATACTTGACGGCGGTGCGATCACCGGTGTGCTCACCTTAAAAGAACAGCTCCGGGTAGAGCATGTCATTCTTACCCATGCCCATGCTGACCACTGCAGGGATACCCTGTTCCTTGCCGATAACAGCGTCAGCGTAAACGGCAAGGGGTTTACCATATACGGCATGCCTGTTGTGCTCAGCCATATAAAACAACACCTGTTGAACTGGCACATCTGGCCTGACTTTACGGAGATACCCAGCAAGGAAAAACCTGTCATAAGGATGAAAGAAGCAGAGAGTGAATCTACGATCGAGATCGACGGCCTGAAAGTTACGCTGTGTCTTGTCAGTCATACGGTACCGGCATCCGGGGTTATACTGGATGACGGTAAAAGCAGCGTGGTGTTCAGTTCTGATACAGGGCCGACAGACAGGATCTGGGAGATGGCATCAAAGAAAGATAACCTGAAGGCAGTATTCATAGAGTGTTCATACCCTGATGAGAAAGAAGAACTTTCAATCCTGTCAAAGCATCTGACGCCTAAGATGGTTGCGCAGGAGGTACGCAAGATCAGCAGGAATGTCCCTGTTTATGTCTACCATATAAAGCCCCAGTTCTATAAACAGGTTGTAAAAGAATTGAAGCAGAAGAAAGGCCTGCATATGGAAGCTGTAAAGCTTAACCAGGTTATAAAAATATAAAATGCCCTTGTTTGGTTCTGACAGTAAAACAAAAAGCAGCCTTGATGGCCTGTGGTTAAAGTGCAACAACTGCGGCGAGATCGTCTATAAGAAAGAGGTCGATAAGAACCTGAAGGTCTGTCCGAAGTGCAACTATCACTTCAGGATGTCTGCAAAGGAATGGATCGATATACTCATTGACCAGAACACCTTTCATGAATTATGGGACAACATCGAGTCAATCGACCCGCTCGATTTCAAAGACAGGTCAAGATACAGGGACAAGCTGAAAGAGGCACAGAAACAAGCAGGTGTAAACGACGCTGTTGTTACAGGATACGGAACCCTGAACGACATGTTCATCAATATCGGGATATTCGACTTCAATTTCATGGGCGGGAGCATGGGCAGCGTTGTGGGTGAAAAGATTACAAGACTGATAGAGAAGGCCGCGCAGGAAGAATCAAACCTTCTGATCGTTACATCTTCGGGAGGGGCCAGGATGCAGGAAGGCATCTTCTCGCTTGTACAGATGGCAAAAACAAATGCGGCATTAAGCAGGCTTAAGAAGAACAAGACCCTGTACCTTGCACTCCTCACTGACCCGACGACAGGCGGGGTTGCTGCGAGCTTTGCAAGTGTTGCTGATATAATAATAGCTGAACCAAAGGCTTTGATAGGCTTCGCAGGACCAAGGGTCATATCGGATACCATAGGCCAGAAATTGCCCGAGGGGTTCCAGCGCGCGGAGTTCCTGCTCGAGCACGGCATGATCGACATGGTTATCGAGAGAAAAGTGATAAAGAAAACGATCACCCAAATCATAAGACTCCTCGGGAATACAGAGAAGAAGCTCACTGCTTCGTAATATGACAGCACTGCATATATTCTTTATTATACTCCTGTTTGTTGTTATGGGCATTGCAACCATTTCCATTGTGTTCGGTCTGCCCGGGACCATTATAGAATTTGTATCTGTCTTAATATTTGTCCTGCTGACAAAGGCGCACTACATCGGCTGGTATACCGTCATCGTGCTCGCGGTCCTCACGATTATTGCGGAACTTGGGGAAACGCTGTTCGGCATAAAGGACGCAAGAAAAGCGGGCGTTTCCCGCAAGGCAATGACAGCATCCATACTAGGGGCGATCGCCGGATCCATTGTGCTTGCTCCGTTCCTGCTCGGCATAGGCGCGATCATAGGTGCCGTGCTCGGGGCCTTTGCAGGCGCGTTTGCAGTGTCAATAATAGAAAACAAGAAGGCAGCCGACGCGTTGCACAAGGGATGGGTGTCCGCAATAGGAAGGTTAAAAGGCACGATCTTCAAAGGCATCATAGCGATCATCATGATCATCATCTGCGCTGTGGAGATATTATAGATCCCGTCAGAAAGGACGTACCTGCACGCCAAAGTTACTTTATATGCCTCATCAGTAGATATGCGTTACTGTGCACTCAGGCGTGACTTTCTAACGGGGTCAAAAAACTCAATTTTTAAGTCGAAGCATGGTTCCACCCTAACTTATTCCCTACCCGCCCTATCATGGCCCGGGGTTTTTGGAGATTGCAGATTTACTTGTTAGCTGACTTATTGCTCTTAATAATATGGGGGTTGTCCCCAGATTTCTTTGTCAAAATATAAACGAAAACGGTCGCTGTCCCCATGGTTCCCATGGTTCATGAAATCCTTTGCACCGGTCAGCGACCGGTCATTTTATCCAGCTGTTCGGGATACCGGGCCCCCTGCACCTTGATCTTTGATGAGGCGCCTTCGATCTCGCGGAGATCATCGGACGTAAGTTCGACTTTAACTGCTTCAATGTTTTCGTCCAGGCGATGCAGTTTCGTGGTGCCAGGAATCGGCACGATCCACGGCTTCCGGGCCAGCAGCCAGGCGAGCGCTATCTGAGCGGGTTTCGCCTTCTTCCGCTCCGCTATCCTGCCAAGCAGATCAACCATTGTCTGATTCGTTTTCCTAGCCTCCGGCGTAAAGCGAGGGAGGATGTTGCGGAAATCGGTACTGTCGAACTTGGTATTTTCATTGATCTTTCCCGTGAGGAATCCCTTACCCAGCGGGCTGTAGGGCACGAGGCCGATTCCGAGTTCCTCGAGCGTCGGCAGCACTTCCGCTTCAGGGCGGCGCCACCACAGCGAGTATTCGCTCTGGACTGCAGTGACGGGCTGGACTGCGTGTGCGCGGCGGATCGTCTGTGCTCCGGCCTCGGAAAGGCCGAAGTGCTTGACCTTACCTGCCCGGATCAGGTCCTTCACAGCACCGGCAACGTCTTCAATCGGCACGTCCGGGTCAACACGGTGCTGATAGAACAGATCAATGACGTCGGTTCTGAGCCGCTTGAGCGAGGCCTCGGCAACCTGCTTGATGTGCTCAGGACGGCTATCCAGGCCAACCCATTTGGGCCCGCCGTTGGGATCAAGTTTGAACCCGAACTTGGTGGCAATCACCACCTGCTTGCGGAACGGAGCGAGGGCTTCGCCCACGAGTTCTTCGTTTATAAACGGACCGTAGACTTCAGCCGTATCGAAGAAGGTGACGCCGCGTTCCACGGCTTTCCGAATCAGTGAGATCATCTCATGCTTGTCCGCAGGTGGACCATAAGAAAAGCTCATTCCCATGCACCCGAGCCCAAGGGCCGAAACTTCAAGACCGCTTTTTCCCAATTTGCGTTTTTGCATTTTTGCCTCCCATGTTTTTCTCTCCTATAATTGCTGTCAGTGAGAGGGCCTAGTTTTCAGCCGCTTCAAGGGGAAACCGGGTCAGGTAAACAATGATGAACCTAATCCGCCCTTCTCTTGAACAGCCCGTATTTCAGGATAACATACAGTGTCCTGAAACCGTCTCTGAACCCTATCTTCTTGCCCTCTGCATAGCTCCTGCCGCTGTATGATATGCCGACCTCGTAAATCTTAACATTGAGCATTGATACCTTTGCCGTTATCTCAGGCTCGAAACCAAACCTGTTCTCTTCTATCTTGATCCTGTCAAGCACATCCTTCCTGAACAGCTTATAGCATGTTTCCATGTCGGTAAGGTTGAGGTTTGTAAACATGTTTGAGAATGTCGTAAGCAACTTATTGCCCAGATAATGCCAGAAGTATATAACCCTGTGCGGTTCCCCGCCCATAAACCTTGAGCCGTAAACAACGTCAGCCTTGCCTTCGATTATTGGTCTCAACAGCCTTTCATAATCTGCAGGGTCATACTCAAGATCAGCATCCTGTACTATCACAAAGTCTCCTGTTGCCTTGCTGAACCCGGTCCTGAGAGCAGCACCCTTGCCCATGTTCTTTTCATGGTAGAATATATGTACGGAATCATCACTGTACTGTTTCAGCACGTCCCTTGTCCCGTCCGTTGAACAGTCATCTACAATAATGACTTCTTTCTGAAGGTTACGCGAATTCACACTCTTGATCATGGATATGATCTGCCCTATGGTATCTTTTTCATTATAAACGGGTACTACTATGGACAGCTTCATGCTTCAATCTTCTATCTTAAGCGAGAATTTTTTCAATATAACATTTGTCTGTTCGCAGATCTTTTTTACCTCGTTTAATTGCTCTTCTTTTATTTTAGGCGTTGAGACAATAACCTCATTTATATTCCTTCTCTTTATTACTTTTTCAAGCATATCAATACTCCCTATTACCGGATAGCCGTGAATGGAACGCCCGTGCTTCATGCCGTCGTCGTCTATAAAGCATACAGGGACCAGCCCCAGCTTTTCATTGTTCAGCATTTCATTTACGGCGAATTCTCCGCTGTCACCGGCTCCGTAGATCAACACCCTTTTGAGCTCTTTCGTGTTGTTCTTCTTCAGGAGATAGTCAAACGACTTGTATGTGTACCTGGACAACCCCATGAGTATGAACAGCAATATCGCATATATGATGAAGACCGTCCTGGAAAACTCGTAGAACCTCCATAGAAACAGGATAGTCAGCATGCTGATGACGACGCCAAGTACAACACCTTTGATAATGGCCCATACCTCATGCGCACCGGTATACTTCCACACGCCTTTATAAACCCCCGCTATGTAAAAAGATGCGATCTGTATACCCAGGATATAGGGGAGGGACTTAACCAGGGTTATAATATTCGTATGAAAACTGCTGCCCTCGAATCTAAGCAGGTAAGCACCGTACAGGGACACAAATATTATAACGAGATCCAGCATGATCTCAAAGATCCGCCGCTTGTACGTTACATTAACTATTATGGATACTGTGCCCCTGTCATGCACGTTTACCTCATGCACCTTGATCTTCGACAGATAGATACCCAGGAATATAAGCAAAATAGCAAACAAGAAGAGCAGTTCAACATACGCATATACAGGCATGAACCGTCCGAGATATACCAGTATACCGGATAATATACCGATGCTATATATTACTACAACAGCCCATCTCTCGGACAGTCCTATTTTAACGAGCCTGTGTGATGTATGGTCCTTGCCTCCTCTCATTGCATCTACGCCTGACAGCTTTCTCATAAACACCACATAGCTGGTATCAAAGATCGGTATAAGGAAGATAAATACCGGCAGGATAACTATCTGCAAAAGCTGCGAGGGAAGTCTGATCTCCGGGACAAGCACGATACTGCCGAGCATAAAACCTATAAAAAGGCTGCCCGAATCACCCATGAATATTGACGCAGGATTAAAATTATATACAAGGAACCCTGCAGCCGAACCCACCAGCGAAGCCAAAAGAACAGTTGCAGGCGACTGCGCACCTCCGAACATGCATAAAAAGACAAAAAAGCCCGTAATAATGGCGATACCTGCAGACAGACCGTCCATATTGTCAAGGAGGTTGAATGCATTCGTAAGACCTACAATCCACACCAGGGTTATAACAGTATCAATAGCGGTGTTGCTTGTGATGTCCCATCTTATGCCCGCAATTACAATTGCCGATGCAACAACGATCTCCACAACAAGTTTCACGGGCGGGGACAGGTGTTTGAAATCATCCACCATGCCAAGCAGGAACACCATTGTTCCGGCAAGGATTATAACAATCGAGTCAAAATCCCAGTTTGTTGCAAGTACAAATGCAGTAACTGTAGCGGCATAAATAGCAACGCCGCCCAGCAACGGTACCGGCTTTTTATGCCATCTGTCGTTCCTCGGCAGCGATATAACCCCATAGTGAACTGCCATTCGCTTTATAAATGGCACGCATACAACAGCAACTACAAAGGCTATAACGGCCGACAGTAATACAATCATCGTTCCAGTACCTCCGTGTAAAGCCGGGTCATGTCTTTTATCAATCTGTTAACAGTAAATTTTTTTTTAACAAATTCCCTTCCCCTCATACCTGTATAGTATCCAATTTCAGGATTATTTACAAGATAGTTGATTGCAGCTGCTATTGATTCGTCATCTGCAGGAGGCACCAGTATGCCCCTCTCGCACAGGTATATAGTATCTGAAATAATGCTCACCTTCTGTCCCAGCAGATCCTGCACACCTCCTACGTCCGTTGCAATAACCGGCTTTGCACATGCAAGGGCTTCTATTACTGCAACAGGTGCACCTTCATTGATCGAGCTTAAAACAAATATTCCTGTTTGTTCGTATACAGAAATAATGTCCTTCCTGTAGCCCTGGAAACTTATCCTGCCGGACAAGCCCAGTTTCTCGGATAATGCCTGCAGTTCATCTTTTAATATGCCGTCCCCTGCAATAACAAGCCTGGCAGATATTTTAAGCCTGCTAAACGCATGTATAAGGTACTTGTGACCTTTTATGGGTACCAGCCTTCCGACAGTTGTTATGACAGTCTCCACTGATCCTGCACCTGCTCGGCCTGTGGCCTTGCTGCCGGCATTATTGACCTTTAAAAAGGGTTCGAGATCGTAGCCGTTGTATATCACCTTTATCTTTTTATCAGGTGCTATTTTATATTTATAAACAAGCTCTTTCTTTAATGCATCGCTGACGGCTATAATCCTGTCAGTAAACATTGCAAGCACTTTTTCTATCATAATGAATACAAAGGTCGTGAATCTGTTAAAATAACCGCTGAATACATGCCCGTGGAACGAATGGACAAACCTCACCCTGTTTTGCCTTGACCCGAAATGAGACAGGTTATACAAAATACCGGCTGACCTTCCTATTGCACCCGCTTTTGCGGTATGCGTGTGGACAATATCGGGTTTGAACTCCCGTATAATCCTGTAAACGGAAAATACAGACCTGATATCCCCGATAAAAGAAAGCTCCCTTTTGAGCGTATTGATATACACTGGTCTGACATCGTACTGATCCAGGAGATAATCCATGCTCTCCTCGCCCTCTGATACCTCTCCGACTACAAGCCTCGTTTGTATATCGGTATTGAGATAATGGGTTAAAAGGATTGTATGGATTGCAGGACCGCCTATGTTCAGCCTTGCAATGATCCTTAAAACTTTTATTTTATCATTGGTAGATTTCATCTTATTGTAATGTGTAATTTCCCGCAACAAGCTGCAGAAAGGCATCCCGTGTCCCTCCCCCCTTGACTGGGGGGAGAGTGGGGGTGGGGGTGAGGAAAAATGCTGTTTTCACTCTCCCCTTTATTCCCCTCCCATCGAGGGAGGGGAGATTTTAAGATAAGCCGTATACTTCTCGATAACAGCCTCTATCGCCTTCCTCCTGTGACTTATGTTATTCTTTTCCTCGGGAGACATCTGTGCAAGGGTCTTATCATAACCGTCAGGAACAAAGATGGGGTCATAGCCGAACCCGTTCTCACCAGCGGGTTTTTCGATTATCTTTCCGGTTAACTCCCCGTATCCTGCAAGGCATGTGCCATCTGCAAGGGCTATTACTGCATAAGCCTTGAAAACAGCCTTTCTTTCAGCAGGTGCAAGCTGTTTCATCCTGTCAAGCAATGCCGCATTCCTGTTCCTATCAGCACCCTGTACAAACCTGGCCGATATTACGCCCGGGAACCCGCCGAGTGCAGGCACTTCTATGCCTGAATCCTCTCCCATGGCGTCACTGCCGAGTGTTGAAGTCAGATACAATGCCTTCTTCCTTGCATTGTCCTCGTAAGATACAGTGCCCTCGTTGACATCTATTTCCATACCGGGCATTTGTGCAGTGACCCCGTACCTGCTCATTATATCTTTGATCTCTTCAAACTTGGCAAGATTGTTTGTTGCAACAAATATCATTTGCGTCATAAAGTATTAATTTTGAAAATGCAATAGTTGAATTGGTTCCGGATTAATTCTTTGAATATTGAATTTTAATCCCTTTATTCCCTGCTCCTATACCCCTCTTTTACCCTTTCATGCCCTTATAGCCCTTCTGTATGTCATTAAACAACTGCTCTACGGACTGGTATCTATGCTGTGGCAATTTGTTAAGGCATTTTATTGTAATATCAGACAGCCAGCCTGGCACCTGGGCATTTACATCGCCCAGGGGGGGTGGATTGGTATGAATATGATGATAACCTATATCTCCCTGTGCAAAAGGCGGCTTGCCCGTGAGCAATTCATAAAGGGTACACCCGAACGAATATATGTCCGTCCTTGCATCCGTTTTTTCCCCGAGTATCTGTTCGGGCGACATGTAAAGCGGCGTACCGCCAACAATGGTCTCACCGTGCTTTATCTCTTCCATCGCCTTTGCCAGGCCGAAATCCATAAGCTTTGCAACCCTTTTTGGCGTCCACATGATATTCGACGGCTTTATATCCCTGTGGATTATACCCTTCTCATGCGCATACGCCAAGCCCTTCAGCATCTGTACAGCTATAAATATTGCAAGCTGTATCGGTATCCCGTCATGATACTCCTCAAGGAACTTCTTCACGACCTTGCCCTCTACAAACTCCATTACTATGTAAAATGCGCCCCTGTCTTCGCCTACATCGTAAACAGTTACAATGTTCGGATGATTAAGGGACGCCGATGTCCTTGCTTCCCTTATAAAGGCATCTATACGCTTGGGATCCGATGCACCGCCTGTTGACATGATCTTGATGGCTACGGTCCTTCCAAGAACTATGTCCTGCGCTTTTATAACTATACCCATACCCCCCCTGCCCAGTTCCTCAATAAGTTTGTAGCGCTTTGAAAGTATGCCTTCGCCTTTATCGGAAAGAAGTACGGTCTGGGCATACTGGTCAATAACAGACGGAGACGCTGTTTCTGTAATACGCTTCAGTCTCTCGATGCGCTCTTTCACACCCATGTAATCAGGATCAAGCTTCACAATCTTATTATAGATACCCACTGCGTCCTTTGCCTTGCCTTCTTCCTCGTATATACCGCCGAGCCTGTAATAGAGATGCATGTTCGATGCTGCCGGAGAAGTGCCTGAAAGCATCTGTTCAATAATAGACCTTGCCTCTTTGTACATGCCCTTTTCCATCAGCAGATCAAGCTTTAATACCCTTGCTTCATCTGTCTGCTTATCAGCCTCACCGGCCGATTCCAGGATTGACAGGGCCTTGTCTATGTAACCTATTTCCTTGAATATAGATGCGGAAACAATGGTTTTGCCAGCCGTCGCGTATAACTCTGCTGCTTTTGCCTTCTCGCCTATTGAATCGTAAAGTCTCGCAGCATCATCCAGCCTGCCCGTCTTCTCGTATAGCTGTATTGCTTCACGTTTCATGCCGCTTTCTTCATAGTAAGATGCCCTCACAAGTGCAGCCTGTTCGTGCCATCCGGCCTTTTCCATAACATCCGCTGCTGATTTTTTGTCACCTTCCGAAAGGTAAAGTTCGCTTGCCTTTGTCCAGTTTTCCAACTTGCAATAAAGTTCTGCTGCATACTTTTTTAAACTGGCCCTTTCTGCAACTTCTGCTGCTTTTTGCATATTGCCTGCGGCAATATAAGCGGGGATTGCCCTCATAGCATAATTCGTTATTGCCCTCGGCACTGTATCCCCTTTCGGAATAACAACCGATGCCTCATACGCGGCTGCAATCTTGGATTTGTCTCCCAGCTTTGTATAGAGTTCTCCTGCACGAAGGTTGAACCCTGCAGCCATATAAGTATCGGCAGCCTTTTCTGCCTCCCCTGTTGTTTCAAGCATATTTGCGGCCTTCAACAGTTCTCCGGCTTTTAACAGATTCTCCCCTGCCTGTTTGTACATAGACAATTCCCTGTACAGTTCACCTGCCTCTTTATGAAAACCTATCTGTTCAAATGCAGAGGCCTGCTTTTCTTTAATACCGAGCCTCTTGTAAAGCTGTGCAGCGTAGTAAACTATTCCTGCCTTATAGTATGCATCTGCGGCAAGCTGGAGATTGCCCGACCTTTCATAGAGTTTTGCTGCATTTAGGTAGTCGCCGATCTTCGAAAGCCTGCCTGCTTTCATTGCCAGAGACAGAGCATTTGGTTCTGAAGCCGGTTCTCTTTTCTTGCGTATTAAGTGAAAAATAGATAATATCAGTGCTAAAAACAAAACAGCTCCCCACATGATCTGGGTACCAATGTCCGTTATTCTGCCGTTGTAGTTTGCAAGTACTTTCTGAACATAATCTGAATAAGGCATTATATACAAAAGAATCTGCTTCATGAACATCTGGATAGCTTAAAAAATCCTTATTTGCAATAAACTGCATTAAACATTGTGATACAAAAAGGGCGGGGGTATACCCCGCCCTTTGACGTGAAATCTCCGGTAGAAGCATGGCATGCCATGCTTCTACAATGCGCTATCCCTTAAAAGTAATAGTGTATGCCTGCCTGCAGAAAGTCGGCGGCGTTGAAACCAAGGTTATCGCCTGCAAAGTGATCTCCGCTGTATGAGTATGATTGATACCCAAGTCCTACCTCTATATTGAATCCAAGTTCAGGTATCTGCGGAATAAAAAACTCCGGCCCTGCAAAGAAATTAACGCCTGTTCCTATCAGTACTCCATAGCCTTTCACGTCCACATCGCTGTAGTTCAATGACATTCCCCCATTGAAATGTACATAAGGCTTGGAGATAATGGCATAAAATGCCTTCATACCAACATCAAACACATTAACATCACCAATACCTCTGATAGCATACTGGTTTCCTCCAATATCAAACTCTCCACCAATAGGCCCTACAAGTACTCTTAAAGAGACATCGGCTGGAGCAGTTGCCTGTGCTGTAAAGGGAAGTGCCACCGGAACAGCCGGGACAGCGTATATCTGTTCGTTAAATCCTACACCTATCTTGAGGTTCCACATAGAGGTACCCTCATTACTTGTCTGCCTCATCTGGTATGTTTGCCCTCTCTGCGGTGGATCACTTTGTCCACCGGCATACCCTGCGTTTGCCGAAATCGTTAAACCAAGAACGAGCAATGATGCAATCAAACTTATGCTTACTCTTTTCATAATTTTCCTCCTTTAAAGGTTTTGTTTACTCATATAACTATTTCAATGTGTTTGTCAAAATTATTTTAAGGATTTTTTCCTGCAGTCGGCACAGGTAACTATTTCTTTCGGTGCCAGTAATTTTAAATAAATCGTATCGGGCTTGTCCTGCTCATTGCTCGTAATGGTTGCCTGCTCCGTATCGCCCGTGACCTCAACATAATAATCAACAGTATAGTGGTCTTTAAAATGAACCGTAGGATAAACCGGCCTGCCGCAGATTGAGCAGTAGAGACTAGACATATCACAGTTTATGGTATTATATGCTCAGAGTGCTGTTCTTCGGCTGGGATGCCTTAAGGGCCTCCAGCTCCCTGGAGGTTTTGATGGAAAGACTGTTTGCTGTCCTGCATACCGGACATTTCGGAGTCCACGTAAAGGTTTCCTGCCCGCAGTAAGAACATATATACGGGAACTTTGCCTGTATGCCGCTTAACTGCATAGACTTGAGCTTTTTGTATGCTGATACATAATCGCCCCTCTTGGCCATGAGTTCGGCAGATATGATATCCGTTGACGGGATATGTATCCACCTGTTGTCAAGGTAAGCGATCTGTTCATAGGCGTCATCTATCATTTCCAGTCTGAGCATAAGTTTTGCAAACAAAATACGTGCAAGGGTATCGTCCGGTTTATCCGATAAAAGCCTTCTGTAAAATCTTATAAGCTCAAAAGGATTATCATGTTTGAGATACTCGTCTTCCATTTTTATCAGGAATACCGCGTTGTGCGTCATCGCATATCCGTCTTCCCATTCCCCTATGGCCTTATCAGTATCACTCTTATTGTTAACATAGATATCCCCTGAAGTAACATATGCAGGAACAAACCCGGGGTTGAGTTTTTTTACATCGCCGAGCTTTTTTAATGCCAGATCAACATCGCCGCTCTTGAGGATCGATATGGCATAATCATACTTGAGTTCGCCCAGCCTGTTCCTTTCTGGCTGATACCCTTCTTCACCCTTCATAAGCTTCATGATAATCTTGTGTGTCCTGTAAGCCTCTTCGGGTTTTTCCGCTGCAATGTACGCATCCCGTAACAAGGTCAGGAACCTGTAGTTGTTCTCATCAATGCTTACGAGCTTTTTCGAGATATCTATCATGCTGTTTACATCGTTCGTCAGGGAATATATCCTCTCCATTGCAAGCAGGAGCGGTATATTCTCGGGATCAAGATATTTTATCTTCAGCAGCGTCTTCAGGGCATTCTGATTATCCTTAAGCAAGGTATAGCACTCCGACAGCTTTATATGCGCGTTCATATCCGAAGGATTTTTGTTAATGGCGTCGATGTAATATGCCCTGGCCTTTTCTGCATTACCCTTGAGTATCTCGAAATTACCCTTTTCAACCAGAGAGGCACTGAGGGTTTCCCTGCTTATCCGGCCTTTTTTCTGCCATTCCCTGTAAATCCTGCTTGCCTCCCTGACAAGGCTCACGATGGCCATAAGAAGCATGCCGAGAATGAAGGAGGCTATCACTACTGCAGATGCCGTTGTGTGTATGGATGTTGTCCTCGACAGAAAGAGTTCCATCTCTTTTCCGTTGAACAGTGAAAGGTAACCGAATAAAAACAGTATAACAATAAGTAAAAATACCATTGCCTGATACATAGTGCCGCCTTACCTATGATACGGAATACCGTGCATTATGGTAAAAGCCCTGTACAGCTGTTCTGCAATTATCACCATCGTTATTTCATGCGAAAATGTCATCCTTGATAAGGATAACACCTTATCAGCCCTCTGTTTTACCGACATATCAATACCTGTTGGACCTCCTATTATCACATTCACAATCCTCGTTCCGCCCATTATACTATTATTTAAAAACTTTGCAAATGACTCTGAGCTCATCATTTCCCCGTCTTTATCGAGTACAATATTATAGCAATCTTTCATAAGTCCTATCAGTTTCTTTGCCTCTTTCCTGACAGCAACATCCCCATTGCCCTGCAACAGCGGTTCCTGTTTTACAGCCTTTAGTGACACCCTTGAATATTTATTGATTCTTTCCATGTAATCATGCGTCAACTGTTGCACCTGTTTGCTTCTGGGCAGGCCCACAGACACTATGTTTATAAACATGGCTACTCTATTACTGCCCTTTTAGCGTCGGACCACAGGCCGTCTATATCGTAATACAATCTTGCAGCTTCAAGAAAGACGTGCAGTACAATATCGCCGTAATCCATCACTATCCACGTACCCGACTGTTCGCCTTCGATACCCTGCATATGTATACCAATCCCCTCCAGTTCATCCCGTACGTACATGGCAGCCGCACGGCACTGTCTCTCGGACTTCACCGAACATACAATAAAGTAATCAACTATGCCGAGATGCGCCCTTACATCTATTGCAACAACATTTTCTGCGAGTTTATCGGAAAGCAGTCTCGTTATGCGTTTTATAAGATCAAGAGCAGAAATGTTAATAGTAGAGCCTCTCCTTTTCTATGTACTCTATTACCGGATCAGGCGTAAGATAATGGATTGATTTATGCTGCTTCACAAGAGACCTTATCCTGCTCGATGAAATATCAAGCACTGGTATGGAAGATAAATAAACCTTTTTCCCGTCTTTATGCACTAAAACACCTTCTTTTTCCAGATACCAGAAATCGTCTTTCAGGTCAACCGACAGTATCTGCGGAAGGGTCTTGGACGTGTCATGCCGTGTTATAACAACCATGGTGCACAATGAAAAGAGTATGGAAGGAGAACGCCATGTGTGAATATTGGCAAAATCATCCTCACCGATAATAAAACAGAACTCCTCGTCCCTGCCATACTTTTTTATAAGTGCCTGCATGGTCCTGTATGTATAGGACGGTACGGGCAGGAGCTCTTCTATACCTTCAAGCACGAAGGACGGGTTTGAGTGTATTGCCATGTCTACCATGGCTTTTCTGTGTTTGTATCCAAGAACATCATGTTCTGGTTTGTGCGGTGGAACATAGGTTGGAATAAACAGGACCTTTTCAAGCGAAAACCTCTGTCTGATCTCCTCGGCACCACGCAGGTGACCGTAATGTATCGGGTTAAAGCTCCCTCCGAGGACACCGAAACTATTTTTCACGAAAGCTCCATTCTATTCCCTCACCTGCCCATTACCCATTATAACGAATTTCTGGGCTGTTAATTCCTCAAGCCCCATAGGGCCGAAGGCGTGCAGTTTCGAGGTTGATATGCCTATCTCGGCGCCAAGGCCCAGCTGGAAACCGTCGCTGAACCTCGTAGACGCATTCACAAGCACTGTCGACGAGTCGACCTCCCTTAAAAATTTCATCGAGTGATTAACATCCTTCGTGATTATTGAATCCGTGTGATGGGAACTATAATGGTTTATATGCTCTATCGCCTGATCAAGGGAATCCACAACCCTTACTGACAGAATAAGATCGAGATATTCCGTGTACCAGTCCTGCTCCTGCGCAGCATGTATACCTTCTACTATCTCCCTCGTACGTTCGCATCCCCTGATCTCCACGCCCGCCTTCCCGTACATATCGATCATGTTCGGCAGAAACGCCTTTGCAGTATCCTTATGGACAAGCAGTGTTTCCATTGCGTTGCACACCCCCGGCCTCTGAACCTTTGCATTAAAACATACCTTCCATGCAATATCCAGGTCCGCGCCCGCATCAACAAATACATGGCATATGCCCTTGTCATGTTTTAAAACGGGTATGCGCGAATGCTGGGCAACGGCCCTTATAAGCTCCTCCCCGCCCCTCGGTATAACAAGGTCGATCCGTCCGTCCTGCTTGAGGAACTCGTACAGGACGTCTTTGTCCGGAGTGTCGATGAACTGTATGCTGCCAGCCGGCAGATCTGCTCTTTTCAGTGCAGAGACAAGCACATCAACAATTGCCTTGTTTGAATGTATCGCCTCTGAGCCTCCCTTAAGGATCACGGCATTGCCTGCTTTTACACAAAGTGCAGACGCATCTGCGGTAACATTCGGCCTTGACTCGTATATCATCAGGATAACTCCGATCGGTATGCGCATCCTTCCGACAAGAAGCCCGTTCGGCCTTGTCCATGCCCTTGTTATCTCGCCTACAGGATCCTTCAATGCCCTTACCTCGGTTATCCCGTCCACCATGGATTTGAGCACCTTCTCCGTTATGGTAAGCCTGTCTATGAATGAGGGATGCAGGCCGTTCTTTTTAGCATTGCTTACATCCGTCGCATTCGCATCAAAGATAAAAGACTTTCTCTCCATCAAACCTTCTGCCATCAACTTCAGGGCATTGTCCTTGGCTGCTGTCCCTGAAGTGCCCAGCTTAAGGCCCGCCTGTTTTGCACTTTGTGTTACGTCTGCCACGTCTTTTTTATCCATTGAATACCTTCCATCAACCATCTGCATTCAGTATAAGATTGTCCCTGTGTATGACCTCGTCGCCTTTAAAATATCCGAGTGAAGTCTTTATCTGAGAAGACTTTTTCCCTTTTATCCTTTCTATTTCCGTAACAGAGTAATTTGTTATACCTCTTGCTATCTCGCGTCCGTTTGTGTCCATGATGCTTATGACGTCTTCATCTTTAAACGTACCCGACACCTTTATGATCCCGGCCGCAAGAAGGCTCTTGTTCTTCAGCACTGCAGCACGGGCGCCGTCGTCTATGGATATGGAACCCGAAGATTTCAAAAGCAGGCTGACCCATTTTCTTTTCGCATTAATCCTTTTATTGCCCGGCAGAATGGTGGTACCAAGCTTTTCCCCGTTTACAACTCTTGTTATTATATTGTTTATCCTGCCGTTTGCTATCGTTGTGGTTATGCCAAGTTTCGCAAGCTGTTTTGCAGCCGTGATCTTTGTCCTTACACCGCCGACGCCGTACCTGCTTTTGCTTTCTCCGAATGAACGGTACTGGTCTGCTGGTTTTATTTCATTGATGGGCCTTGCATCCCTGTACCTGTTGGGGTCCCTGTCATAGATCGCGTCTATATCGCTCAATATGATAAGTCTGTCTGCACTTATCATAACGGCGACCATTGCAGAAAGCGTATCATTATCCCCGACCTTTATCTCATCGACCGATATTGCATCGTTCTCGTTAACAACAGGGACGAATCCCCTGTTCAGCATGAGTTCTATCGACCTTCTTGCATTGAGGTACCTCTGCCTGTCCATGAAATCCTCATGCGTAAGCAGCACCTGTGCGACAGTCTTATTGTACGGTTTAAGATCCGTCATATATGCATTTATCAGCAGAGGCTGTCCGATGCTCGACAGTACCTGCTTATTCGGTATGCTTACCGGAGCAAGCTCTTTCCCTGCGATTGATCTTCCGAATGCAATTGCACCTGATGACACAACTGCAACAGCATACCCCTCTCCCATAATGCCAGCAATATCTGCCGCGAGTATATTAAACCGGGTACGATCTGGTTCCCCGTTGTCAAGGGTCAGGACAGAACTCCCTATTTTAACAACAATCTTTTTCATAAACTTCAGCTCTGGTAAAGCCTGTTTGCAATCTCATCCATGAGTTTATCTACACCTTCGCCTGTAACACATGATATCGGATGTATTACCGTGTGATGCGCCATGAATGAATTTATATAACCCATTAGCCTGTTTCTTACAACAGGAATATCTATCTTGTTCATCACTACGAGTTGTTCCTTTTTGATAAGGGACGGGTTATAGCTCTTCAATTCGTTGTTTATAACCTCAAAATCGTTGTACGGATCGTTGCTCCTTGTTGCATCAAGCATATGAACAAGGAGACGTGTCCTTTCTATATGCTTCAGAAACTGATCGCCAAGCCCTTTGCCCTTATGTGCGCCCTGGATCAACCCTGGGATGTCTGCTATAACGAAGCTTTTATCTTCCTTGTAACGCACGATACCAAGAACCGGGTTAATCGTCGTAAAGGGATAGTCTGCAATCTTCGGATGTGCGTTTGACACCCTTTTAATGAGGCTTGATTTGCCTACATTCGGGAAACCGATCAGGCCTACATCCGCAAGTAATTTCAATTCAAGCCTTATATGCCTTTGCTCACCGGGCTGACCAGGTTCTGACTCGAGCGGCACCTGGTGGGTTGAGCTTACAAACCTTGCATTGCCTTTACCGCCCTTTCCTCCCCTTGCGATGACCAGACCTTCGCCATGCCTGATAAGATCACCCAGCATCTCGCCTGTTTCAACATCATAGATCTGCGTACCTGCCGGGACTTCAATGATTCTGTCATCCCCGTTCCTGCCATGCATGTTCTTCCCCTTGCCGTGCTGCCCGTTTTTTGCATGGTACTGCCTTACATACCTGAAATCGATCAGCGTGAATAACCTCAGTGAACTGCGCACAATGATATTGCCGCCGTTGCCTCCGTCGCCTCCGTCCGGTCCGCCCTTCGGCACATACTTCTCCCTTCTGAAACTTACGCAGCCTTTGCCGCCGTTACCTGCTTTAACATGGATTTGGGCAGTATCAATAAATTTCATGGATTAACAAGAAAAAAATATATTACACATTACTTGTAGGGGCGGGGTCATCCCGCCCTTTTTGTATGATTTTGCCTCTCATAGAGCGAGGGAACCTCGCCACTACATTCAATTCCTACATCAGACAGAAATTACATTGACCGTCACTTTATCCCTTGCACGCGTGAATTTCACCACACCGTCTTTCAGAGCAAAGATCGTAAAGTCTTTGCCGATGCCGGTATTTTTGCCGGGCTTGTATTTCTCACCGACCTGCCTTACGAGTATATTGCCTGCCTTTGCCGGCTGTCCCGCAAAAAGCTTCACACCGCGCCGCTGGCCGTGACTGTCCCTCCCGTTTACCGAACTGCCCTGTCCTTTTTTATGAGCCATCAGAACACCTCAATTACCCTTATATACAATATCTTCGACTTTTACTTTCGTAAAAATCTGGCGGAAGCCCTGCTTCTTCCTGTAATTCTTCCTTCTCTTGTGTTTGAAGATTACAACCTTGCTTCCCTTTGCTTCACCAAGCACTTTAACTTTAACAAATGCATCTGCAACCACAGGGTTGCCGATAAGCGTGTTTGAACCGTTATTTATGAGTAAAACATCCTGGAGCTGCAGTTCTGCATCTTTCTGTGCATTCTCTATTCTGTCGAGAGCAACTATGTCTCCCTGCTTTACCGTGTATTGTTTCCCGGAATGTTTAATAACTGCGTACATCTCTTCCTCACTTTGGTTTGATTAAATCCTGTTACATAATAATGATAAAAACCGACTTGTCAAGTAAACCCCGTTATAAAGTCAACCGAAGGCTGCTCTCCTCCACAGGCGTTTGCTTTGCCTCCAATCTTTTGTGCTCAGCATGCAGGGCGGGCAAAGCCCGCCCTGCGGTAGAATAAAATATTCATTGGCAAGTCAGGTTGTTTGGAGCACCGCCCAGAGGGAATGTGCATGCACTTTCCCAGCAGACATCCCCGACAGTAGGACAACCCGATGAACTCGAACAGGAAGGATTACAGTAACAATTACCACTAACTCCACCACAGAGAACTTCACAACAATGGCATAGGTGATCGGATTCGCAGAAGGCATTGCTCCTGCCGCTACAGCAGTTCGTCCCAAAAGCTGAACAATCCGAGTCGCTTGAGCAGGTACTACCGCCACCTCCTCCGCCGCAAGCGTTGTTACAATTAGAGGCGGTATAGCTACCATTTGGATCGGATACACAGGAACTTCCACTGCATGAATATCTCGGCGCAACCGGATTGCATACCGTCTGTCCATTTGTCGTCGGGCTGCATGTTGTTCCAGCTGAGCAATAATATCCATTATTACAGTCTACAGTACCCGATGGTATACAACCACCAGCATAAGCACACGTATCGCCCGATGGACAGTAAGTGTAAGTTCCATCCGAACATGCCACTGAACCAGCACCTCCATTACATACAGTCTTAGTCTGCCCACTTGTAAATATCGCTTGTCCACATGTTGTTCCTGATGGACAGTAGTATCCATTACTACAATCTATAGCGCCTGTCGGTATGCAACCTATGGAAGCGCATGTATCACCTGATGGACAGCAGCTCCCATCAGAACAGGTTGTTCCACAGGTGCCGCTATCACACACCGTCTTCCCACCTGACTGGGCACACGTTGCTCCTGATGGACAGCAATATCCATTACCACAGTCTACAGCACTTGATGGCATACAGCCACCTTTAGGAGCACAAGTATAACCAGAAGGACAGCAGCTACCATCAGAACAGGTTGCTGCACAAAAGCCAGTATAGCACATAGTCTGCCCACCTGACTGGGCACACATTGTTCCTGATAGACAGTAATATCCATTATTACAGTCTACGGCACCTGCGAGCATACAGCCTGTAGAAGCAGAAGATTGAGCTGAGGAACAATCTATCTGATTGTTCACCGTATCCACTGCAATGCCCCATGGCCAATCCAAACCAGTGGTAGTACCTGAAATAGTACGCAGGGGTGCCACGTTTCCTGAGGCTGTCCGTGGATATACAATAATGGCAGTCTGATAAGGGATTCCCATACCATTAACATTATCTGTTATATAGATCTCGTTGTTAACAGGATCCACAGCAATACCCCAAAAGGATTTCATATAAGAAAATATGCCCGGATAAAAGATACGCAGCGGCATCACATTTCCCGAGGCAGTTCGTGCATAAACAGTAACGGGTCCATAGTGATTTGCCACATCGATCTCGTTGTTAACAGTGTCCACTGCAATACCATTTGGACTATTTAGACCAGTGGTAGTACCTGATATAGTACGCAGGGGTGCCACGTTTCCTGAGGCTGTTCTGCTATACACGGTAATGGAATTATTATAATAATTATCACTACCATTAACAATATCGATCTCATTGTTCACAGTATCTACTGTAATGCCACCTGGTCTATATAGACCAGTGGTAGTACCTGATATAGTACGCAGGGGCGCCACGTTTCCTGAGGCTGTCCTGCTATACACGGTAATGGAATTACTACTTTGATTGGCAACATAGATCTCACCATTGTCGTAGCAGGTCGCAGAAAAACCACTGCCCGGGGTGCCTGCAGGAATCCTGCTTCTACCGGTGTTGTTACTGGCTGCTCCACCTATTCTGCTTATATTTTTCTTAGCTAAATTACTGCCCGATCCACCACCACTGTTACAACCAATGCCGGATATACTCATTGTTACTGATAACAACAGCAACCCGATGAACCATACGTACTTATTTAATTTTTTGATCTTCATATATAATTCCTTCTTTTTGTTAATCGCTCTTACAATGCCTTTTTTCGATCTCCGCTGCTTTGTCACAGAATTGCGTCATTTCTGTGAAAGTAGGAATCCGAAAAACCAGAAG
The DNA here is from genome assembly GCA_021789095.1 of bacterium. Taxonomy (GTDB): domain Bacteria; phylum JAMCPX01; class JAMCPX01; order JAMCPX01; family JAMCPX01; genus JAJYJX01. The sequence continues at coordinate 9,210 of JAJYJX010000001.1, read as the reverse complement.
ACTGGATTCCGTGTCACAGCACGGAATGACAAAACGGACAATTATGTTCTGTTTTTTGGTGGAATGAAGATGTCGGAAAGGTTGTTTAAAGACGGATGAGATGTTTTTATTGGAACGATACCGTCGTTGATTAAGGGATCAAGTATTGGAGGGACAGTAATCATAGCACTGATTGAATTATACTGCCTTTTTATGTGATGCCTGACCGGATAAAATGCGGCTTTGAAATCACTGTCTGGATCAGGGTCATCAGAGGTCAAGTTTGAAGCTCTTTTCTTACTTGTATGATGGATTTTGGCGAAATTTGTCAGGTGGTGACTTGCTGCGAATGCAAAAGCTGCATTGGTTGCAAACACAAAGACGAGAACAAACCCTACAATCTTCATTATCCTGACTTTCGTCATACAGGGGAACTCCCTCTCTTGTTGGCTTTATTTTTAATACTGATGGATTATATTCGTCAATAGCTTTAACCATTTTTGTATTTTTAATATTTGTTATCTTTATCCGGCAAGCACGATATGCTATACAACGCGTATGACAAAAAGAAAATGGCCTGACATATTACTTATAAGCGTTGTAACATTTCTGATGCTTTTGCCGTCACTGCGGTTCGGGTTCGTAAACCTGGACGACAACTTCTATGTAACGGACAATGTGTACATAAGGCACTTCTCCATGAGCAATATCATCTATTTCTTTACCTCGTTTCATCACGGCGTATATGCACCCATTCAGTATCTTACCTACATGCTCCTTTACCGTATATCGGGTTATCACGCAATGGCTTACCACCTGACCGGGATTATCTTCCATATACTGTCGGGCGTAATGGTATACATGGTCGTTGATGAGATCCAGCATGACAGGATCACGGCATTATTTTCTTCACTCCTCTTTCTTGTATCACCCGTCAACATAGATTCGGCGGTATGGATAGCGGAACTGAAAAACACGCAGTCATTATTTTTCTTTTTGTCGGGGTTTTACTTTTATACGCTGTACAGAAGCAGGAATAGAAAAAGCCTTTACGCATGCTCGTTCATCGGGTTTATTCTCGGGTTACTTGTCAAGGCACCGGGGGCCACCCTTATAATCATGATGTTCCTGTATGATCTGATCAACAGCAAGACAATGAAAAACAGTATCTTTAATCTTCTCCCTTATGCATCAGCCTCTCTGGTGTTTATGATCATTTTCATGATAGGTCAGGCGACTATCGGTTCTTATCACGGCCTTATAGGCAACAGCCTCTGGTCAAATACAAAAACCGTTATTGCAGTTATGGCCGGGTTGCCCGAATACCCCTCAAAGCTGCTTTTTCCTGTAAGACTTTCTATAGCGTATCCCCTTGATGCAATAGTTTCAAATACAAGATTCGTTCTCAGCCTTCTTATAATGGTCTTTATAATCATCGGCATTAAAGAACTGGTGAAAAGAAAGGAGTTCCTACTTGTATTCTGGATCATCTGGTACTTTGCAAATATGCTGCCTTATTACGGCATTATCGCGATGCCGTTCTTTGCAAACTGGTATCTCTACATAGCCTCTATCGGCGTGTACACCACACTGGTAATTTCTATCAACAGGATTGATAATAAAAAGATTGCATATGTGTTCCTTGCTCTCATACTGCTTGTTTACGGGTTCCTGGGATTCAAAAGGCAATTTGTATGGAAAAACGAGATAAGCATGTGGACAAGCTCTCTCCATGCTGTTGGTGACGATACTTCTATTCTTATGTCACTGTCAGCCGCTTATCTCAGGAACAACGAACCGTACGAAGGTATCGAATACGGCAGGAAACTTCTCAGCAGAACACCCGACTTTGTCGCAATGAAATACTTTATAGCAAAGGCTTATGCAGACACAGGTGATTACACCAGGGCACAGGCCATGCTTGATGAGGCTTTAAGCCAGCTCAACAAGCTCGAAAAAGAAGGTCATGCTGACATAGCTGTTTTGCCAGGGTTCGGAGACACCCCCTCAACATTAAAGGCGATGATATACTTTGAAATGGCAGAGATAACCCTGGCCGGAAATCAGAATCATATCGATCAGGCCGTTGCACTGCTCATCAAGGCAGTTGATGCGGCACCTTATGTTCCGGCATATGAAAAGCTTGCATATATCTATGTACAGACAGGCAAGGTAAGCGAGGCAAGAAACCTGCTTGCAAAACTTGTTGCGTTGAAACCGCTTGACGCTGATGCATGGCGCATGCTTGGTTACATAACAGCACGGTACTATCATGATCAACAGCTTGCCATAAAATACTTTAAAAAAAGCCTTGAACTTGCACCTGAACAACAATATGCAGGTGAGATCAAACTGTTGCTGGAATCATGGAAAACAAACAAACAATAAATGACAAACTGGTACTCTTTATACTGGCAGTACTGGGTATAATAATATATCACCGCGTATTATCATTCCCGCTTTTAAGCTGGGGCGACAGTCTTTTTATAACAAACGATCCTTCCATAAAGGGGTTAACATTTCACAACATACGATACATTTTTACACATTACTATAACAACGGATTTTATGGACCATTCCACCTGTTCACTTACATGTTGATCTACAGTATAACGGGCATTAAGCCTTTGTGGCTTCACGCATTGAATGCCTTGATATTCATCGCCGACGCAATGCTCGTTTACCTTTTTGTAAAAAGGATCGAAACAGTGTTCACCCCGTTGGAGAAAGCCTCTGAACCAGATTCACCGGCGGTACCAACTGTTCAAGAGCAGGGTTCTTTAACGGGGTTCACAGCAGCGATAGCTGCAATCTTATTTCTGCTCGCGCCCGTAAATGTTGACTCGGCAGCATGGGTTTCAGCACTCGGCAGTACACAGTCCGTTTTCTTTGCCCTTGTAGCGCTGATTGAATATAACTCCTTTATAAAGAAAGGCAGCAGGTTGTCTTATGCGGTAAGTTTACTTGCATTCCTCTGTGCAATCCTGACAAAACAATCCGCCGCAACAGTTGTACTTATAATCCTGATAATGGAATGGTACATTTACAGAAAACATTTTTTGAGTATCTTTTTTATTCAGCTTCCATTCTACATAATATCCGCCATATCTGTATCTATATTTTTAATCGGACAGATACTCATGAATAAAAACGGACTTACCGGTGGAAACATTTCCAGTCATATCCTTTCGTTGATACCAAACATCTCAGGCATACTGGGATACCCGAACAGGATCGTCCTGCCATTCAAGCTCGTTTCCCTCTATCCTCAATCCGTAATATACAACCTGTTCTCGCCAAGGCTTGTCATAAGCATTATACTACTGGCGGCATTCCTATATCTTATGATCCATCTCTACAGAAAGCATCATTCAGGCTTTTTCTGGATGTCATGGTATTTTGCAAACATGATCCCCGGGTTTGGTATACTGCCGGTATATAATTTCACAAATATTAATCTGATCCTGCCATCCATAGGCATTTATGTATTGATCGGCATGGGGCTTGAATACCTTTATACTACACAGAGTACCAGAAAACCCGGTATCGCAGTAGCAGGTATTATTTTACTTGTTTTCGGTATACTTGCTTATCAGAGGGTAGGTGTATGGAAAGACGACGAGCATCTCTGGAGAAATGTAACCGAGAAACTTCCTGATTATTATTTTGGTCATAAAATGTATGCATGGGCACTTGTCGCTGACAACAAAATACCCGAGGCACTGAAACAGGCTGAGACAGGGTTGAAATTAAATCCATATGATACGGATATCCTGGCAGGCTTCAGTCTTTACTATTTGCAGAACAAGGAGTATGGCAAGGCACTTCTCTATATTAAAAAGGCTATAAAGTATGCGCCTGACAACGTAAATTACAGGCACTTACTTGCTGTTTATTACCAGAAAACAAAGGACTACACTGATTATGAGAAGGAGCTCAGAACCTGTGTTCTGACAGATCCATATAATCTTGATTTTATAGATGAGCTTACCGACTTTTACGCTAATAATGGCAAAACAGAGAAGGCAATATCCTTGTTAAAGGAGATAATAGCATCACACCAGGACAATGCCGTGTTTTACAGGCTACTCGGAGAATTTTATTTGAAATATACAAACAACACTTATGCAGCAAGAAAAGCCATTGAAATGAGCCTTTACCTTGACCCCTATCAAGAAGACGCTGCCATACTGAAGCAGATCATAAGCAAACTACCACGATAAACCCCGGTAGAAAACCAAACACGGTGTTAAGTTCCAGTTCCCTCTATCTTTCGCAGAAATCTCTTTTGTGCGAGTAAAGAAAATGTAATGTTTTCTAACGGGGTAAACTGTCTATCGCAGTATTCTAATTGTTCGGCTGCGGCTGTGCAGGCGGTATAGGTATTTCGCTTGTCTGGCTCATAGCAGGAAGCTGCACATCCGCTTTTATCCTGCCCTTCCATATCTGTTCGGGTGAATCAACCCTCAGAGCCCTTTCTATAACCTGATTCATATGTTCGACAAACATGATGTTGAGCGATTTCCTTATCATGTCCGGTATCTCTTCAACATCCTTTTCGTTGTCTTTCGGTATAAGCACCTCTTTTATCTGGGCCCGCATTGCGGCCATAAGTTTTTCCTTGAGCCCCCCTATAGGAAGTATCCTGCCTCTCAGGGTGATCTCGCCGGTCATGGCGAGATCCCGTTTTACGGGGATCTTTGTCAAAGCGGATACGAGCGAAGTAGCCATTGTAATGCCTGCTGATGGTCCATCCTTGGGTATTGCACCTTCCGGTATATGTATGTGTACATCTATATGCCTGTAAAACTCTTTTTTTAAACCAAGGTCCGCAGATATGGTCCTTACATAGCTCAGTGCTGCACTTGCAGATTCTCTCATTGTTTCTCCAAGCTTGCCTGTAACGGTAAGCTTGCCCCTGCCGTTCAGCACTGCGGACTCTATTGCAAGGATATCGCCGCCTGCTTCAGTCCATGCAAGACCGGTTGCAACGCCGACAAGATCCTTTTCCTCAAGTTCACTCCTCTTATACTTCGGCACACCAAGATACTTCTCGAGGTTTGAACTTCTTATTGTATTCCTCTTCTTCGATTCACCCGTCTCGAGTATATGCTTTGCAACCTTTCTGACAATAGTCGCAATCTCGCGCTCCACGTTCCTCACCCCTGCCTCACGCGTGTAATCCCTTATGATCCTGATAATGGAATTACTGGTGAAAGCAAGCTGATCCTGGCTGACCCCGTTTGCCTTTAACTGCTTGGCGATCAGGAAATTCCTTGCGATATTCAGCTTTTCAATCTCTATATACCCCGGCAGCCTTATTATCTCCAGACGGTCAAGCAGAGCCGGAGGTATGCCCGCAACTGTATTTGCAGTCGTGATGAACATGATTTTCGAAAGGTCGTAATCAAGGTCAAGGTAGTGATCGTTAAACGTATGGTTTTGCTCGGGATCGAGTACTTCTAAAAGTGCTGCTGACGGATCACCCCTGAAATCGGTGCTCATCTTGTCTATTTCATCGAACAGGAAAACAGGATTAGATGAACCGGCCTTTCGCATCGACTGTATGACCTTCCCAGGAAGGGCGCTTACATATGTCCTCCTGTGACCGCGGATCTCTGCCTCATCCCTTACACCTCCAAGTGACTGTCTTACAAAATTCCTTCCTGTTGCCTCCGCTATAGATTTTGCAAGAGACGTCTTGCCGACACCGGGAGGCCCTACAAAACACAGGATGGGGCCCTTGGCATCGGGACTCAGCGCCTTGACAGCCAGGAATTCGAGGATCCTTTCTTTTACCTGCTCGAGTCCGTAATGATCCCTGTCCAGCACTTTTTTCGCTTCATTGATGTCTTTTTTCTCTTCTGTATGTTCATACCACGGCAATGATAGTATCCACTCCAGGTAGCTCCTCACCACTGCTGCTTCGGCACTCATCGGAGACATCATCCTGAGCTTCTTCAGCTCGCCCTTGCACCGTTTGTGGGCCTCTTCAGACATCTTTTTCTTTTTTATGCGATCCTCTAACTCTTTAATCTCTGTCTTGAATTCATCCTTTTCACCAAGCTCTTTCTGTATAGCCCTCATCTGTTCATTCAGATAATATTCCTTCTGGGCCTTCTCTGTCTGTTTCTTCACCTGCGCCTTAATCCTTTTCTCGATGTCGAGTATCTCTATCTCTCCAAAGAGTCTCTCGAGCAGCTTGTTCATGTACTTGTCAAGCTCTGCTATCTCTATGAGGTTCTGTTTCTCTTCCGACTTCATCTTTATGCTGCCTGCAATGGAATTCGCGAGTACGGATGGATTATCAATGGCCGTGGTGTATGCCACAACTTCAGGGGCTATGAGATTGGTATTCTTTGCATACTCGGAAAACGCAGATATAAGCTGTCTCTTTAAAGCTTCTATTTCCAGTGTGTCCTTTACGATGTCCTCTACGGCCTCAACCTCAACATAAACATAAACTCCCGTATCATTGTATGATCTAACCCTGCCGCGCTTGACCCCTTTTACAAGCAGTTTTATGTTGTCGCTCTCAACGATGTGATGCTCTATTGATGAAAGAGTGCCTGTAGCATATATGTCATTTTCTCTCGGGTCCTCTATCTTGGGGTCTTTTTGTATTGTTGTAAATATGAACGAATTATTGTTTATGGCCTCTTTTACCGCATTGACGGATTTCTGCCTGCCCACTATCAGGGGCGTCGTCTGATGGGGGAATATAACAATATCTCTCAGGGGCAATAATGGAACTTTGTATGTATTGTTGTTGTCCGTTTTCATTATTTGCTCCCGCCTGCCTCGGCTTTCTTTTCGTAGGTAAGCAAAGGTCCGATATGTTTGAAGATCACATCCGAATTGATCATGCATTCCCTGACGTCACTCCTTGAGGGGATTTCATACATAACGTCCAGCATGACGTTTTCCATTATAGATCGCAGCCCGCGTGCGCCGGATTTCCTCCTGATCGCCTCCCTGGCAATTGATTCTATGGCGTCGTGGGTGAACATGAGCTTCACGCCCTCCATGGAAAAGAGTTTCTGGTATTGTTTGATTATGGCGTTCCTTGGTTTTACCAGTATATCCATCAGTGCCTCTACGGTCAGTTCTTCCATTGTTGCAACAATCGGCACCCTGCCTACAAACTCCGGGATCATCCCGTACCTTATGAGGTCTTCTGTTTCAACCACGGACAGTATATCACTCAGGCTCCTGCCCCTTACGCCCTTCAGATCGGCACCGAACCCCATTGACTTCACACCGATGCGTTTTGATATAATCTTTTCAATACCGTCGAAGGTTCCTCCGCATATGAACAGGATATTGGTAGTGTCGATCCTGAAGTAGTCCTGTTCAGGATGTTTTCTGCCTCCTTTGGGAGGAACGTTCGCCATGGTGCCCTCTATGATCTTCAAGAGAGCCTGCTGGACACCTTCTCCCGAAACATCCCGGGTTATCGAAGGGCTGTCTGTCTTGCGCGACAGTTTGTCTATCTCGTCTATGTAAACAATGCCTCTTTGCGCTTTGTTTATGTCATAATTTGCATTCTGTATAAGGCTGAGTATGATATTCTCAACATCTTCGCCGACATATCCCGCTTCCGTGAGGGTCGTTGCATCAGCGATTGTAAACGGCACATCAAGGAACCTGGCAAGTGTCTGCGCAAGCAGCGTCTTCCCCGTGCCTGTGGGCCCTATCAGGAGTATATTGCTCTTCTGGATCTCAACATCGTCGTTCTTCTGATGCGATTCTATCCTCTTGTAGTGGTTATGGACAGCGACTGATATTATCTTCTTCGCCTTTTCCTGGCCTATGACATACCTGTCCAAAAACGCCTTTATCTCCCCCGGCTTCGGGACTGCTCTCCTTATGCCCAAAGGCTCCTGCTGCGCTTCATAGTCCTCTGCTATTATTTCGTTGCACAGTTCGACACACTCGTCGCATATAAACGCGTTTGGACCTGCTATAAGCTTTTTGACCTCTCTTTGAGATTTGCCACAGAATGAGCACTTCAAGACGCTGTCATCCTTTTTGAGCACCAATGTTATTACCTCCACCTATTTTTAATTCTTCCCGTTTTGTTATCACGCTGTCTATTATACCATAAGATATGGCCTCTTCGCCACCCATAAAGAAGTCCCTCTCCGTATCTTCATCTATCCTTTCAAGCGGCTGTCCCGTATGCTCACTCAGGATATTGTTTATTTCTTCCCTGAGCTTCAGTATTTCCTTTGCATGTATGTCGATCTCCGATGCCTTTCCCTGCAGCCCGCCTGACGGCTGGTGGATCATGATCCTTGCATGGGGCAGCGCAAATCTCTTGCCCTTGACACCCGCTGCAAGCAGAACAGCGCCCATGCTGGCCGCCTGTCCTATGCACGTCGTTGTAATGTGCGGTTTGATATACTGCATGGTGTCGTAAATGGCCAGACCCGCAGTAACAATGCCGCCTGGAGTATTTATATAAAGATAGATATCTTTCTCCGGGTCCTCCGCTTCAAGGAACAAAAGCTGTGCTATTACTATATTGGCCAGCTCATCATCTATGGGGGAGCCTATAAAAATAATCCTTTCCTTCAGAAGTCTGGAATATATATCATAAGCCCTTTCCCCTTTTGATGTCTGTTCCACAACTATGGGTATAAGTGTCATTTTTCTGTCCTCTCTTCTATAAATTGGGCACTTTCAATGATCAAATCAAGAATCTTATCGTTCAGTAAATGATGTTTTATCGTTTCCATGCTGTTGTCCTTCTGCAGTCTTTCCGCTACGTGTTCCGGTGTATCATTGCTCTGGCGCGCCAGCTTTGCAATTTCTGACTTCAGATCATCTTCGGCAACCGAGATATTTCCCTGGTTCTTGATTGTATCAAAGAATATCCTTGTAACAAGCCCCGTGCGGATATAATTTTCAAGCTGTTTTATCCTCTCCTCCACCTGTTCTTTATTATTCATAACGTATGCCCGTTTCAACTCCTGGTCCTCGGTTGCGATATGCTCCAGCTCTTTCCTTATAAGAGACACAGGGAGTTCGACGGGGTGTCTTTTCAACAAGGCAGACACGATCATATCCTGATACATGAACTTGTTGATTCTCTCTATCTCCTCTTTTATATCCTTTCTGAGTTCGGATTTCAACTCTTCAAGTGAATTGTAAGTTCCGCTTGTCTTTGCCAGTTCATCATCTAACGGCGGATACTTGACATACTTTATAGCTTTCAGTTCAACCCTG
>JAJYJX010000123.1 GCA_021789095.1 bacterium | reverse complement strand
GGGGTACTGTTTCAGAATCTCGGCTAAACTTTTGCTGTTCTCAAGCGCTTTCATAGTTCTGTCCATGCCAAAAATGCTTCTTGCAGACCAGCCGGTAGTGGAAAAGATAACCATAGAGGGCAATACCAGAATACAGAAGGAGGTCATACGCCAAAACATCCGCCAGGTCGAGGGCGGCCTGCTGGATGAGAAGACAGTTAATGACGATGTTATGCGGCTGTTCGGGCTGGGGTACTTTGACAGCGTGGTAGTGTACCAGGAGCCGTACGGTAAAGGGATAAACCTGATATACAGCGTTGTTGAAAGGCCGCTAATAAGGGAAATAAATTTTAAAGGCAATTCGGAGATCGGCACTGACAAGCTCAAGGATGCGCTGACGTTCAAACCCCGGAGTTTCTTCGACAGGGCAGCAATATCGACCTCCATAGATAAAATCATAGATATGTACAAGGAAAAGGGCTACTACAACGTAAACGTCACCTATGAGATCGAACCTGTTTCAACCATGGAAATCAATGTGAATATCAACATAAAAGAGGGACAGGTCGTACGGATACGATCAATAGCGTTCATAGGCAATCGTGCGTTCGGCGGCGATGAACTGCGTTCAAAGATGGTGAGCACAACGCCGGGCATTTTCAGTTTCCTTACGGGCAGCGGGAAGTTCAACGAGGCTGAACTCGACAGGGACATAACGAGACTCACCATGTTTTACATGGACAGCGGCTACATAAACATAAAGATAGAACAGCCTCATATCTTTCTTAACCCCGACGGTAAGACCATAAATATTGTGATAAACGTGGAAGAAGGTAACCGGTACAAAATTTCCTCGATAGATATAGAAGGCGATCTTTTATTCCCGAAAGACAGGCTCATGGAAAACATTCACACAAAACCCGGCGAATGGTTCAACAGGTCGAAACTCATGGAGGACATTTTCAGGTTGACCGATATATACACAAACAACGGGTATGCGTTCGCGAATATAAATCCGGCTACATCCGTAAATGAGAAAGACAGGACTGTCGCGATAGATTTTCAGATCAGCAAGGGACTGCTTACCTATATCAACAAGATCCATATAACAGGCAATACCAAGACGAAAGACAAGGTCATAAGAAGGCAGATGCAGATCTGGGAAGGAGAACTGTACAGGGAGGATAGGGTGAAAGCATCAAAGGAGCGAGTATACGCGACCGGATTCTTTGATAGTGCGGATATAAGCACATCGAAAGGAAAGGCCGAAGGCGACATTGAAAAGATGGATCTCGATGTCAAGGTAAAGGAAGGGCACGGCGGTATGGCAATGATCGGCGGCGGATACAGCTCTTACCAGCAGTTCTTTCTGACAGCCCAGCTGCAGTTCCAAAACCTTGCGGGACTTGGTTCGCAGCTCAGTGTTATGGCGCAGGTAGGAGGCATTACACAGCAGTACAGCTTGTCCTACTATGATCCGTACTTCATGGATACGAACTGGTCCTTCTCGACCAGCCTTTACAATATGTCGAATGTGTATCCAGGCTATACGACGAATGATAACGGCGGCACTCTCCAGCTCGGATACTGGCTTATTGACAGGCTGAGGGTCTATGTAAACTACGGCTATGACGATTCATACTTCTCAAGCATAAGCAGTGCCTATTCTTACCTCCTTCAAAACGGGGCTACAAGCGCAGTAACGCTTGGTCTTGTGCAGGACACAAGGGATAACCCGATATACACAACAAAGGGATCGCTTTTGAACGGTTCTGCAGAGTATGCAGGCGGACCATTCGGAGGAAATTTCAATTTCGTTAAATTTGACGCATCAGTTTCGAGGTATTTCCCGCTGCCGCTTGATACGGTGTTCATGATAAACGGAAGAATAGGATACGGGTTCGTGCCGGGCGACGGCTTTCTGCCTTTCACAAACAGGTACTTCCTGGGCGGCATCAACTCTGTCAGGGGCTACAATTACAGGACGATTGGCCCGGAGATACCGGCGCTGCTTACAAATACTGATCCGCTTGCACCTACAACTCAACTTATGTATGGTGGTAACAAGATGATAGCAACCACAGCGGAGTATATCTTCCCCTTGATCAAAGAAGCGAAGATAGACGGGGTTGTTTTCTTTGATACGGGCAATGCATACGCAGAGAACCAGGGTTATTTTGCGGCACCGCTGCAAATGGGCTACGGCGCTGGCATACGGTGGTTCACGCCTATTGCCCCTTTCAGGTTTGAATGGGGGTTCCCTTTGAATCCCAGACCAACGGATGCACCAAATGTCTTTGAATTCTCGATTGGAACATTTTATTAACAAGGAGGAGGCAAATAAATGAGAAAGATTACAAGTATACTGATAGTATCCACGATGATACTTATTGCATGGAACAGGGCTTACTGCGCGGATACGGCGACCGCAAAGATCGGTTACATAGACCTTCAGAAGATCCTTCTGCAGTCAAATGAGGGCAAAAAGGCGAAAGAGGCACTTGAAAAGCAGTTTGCATCAAGAAAAGAAGAGCTGAGCCAGAAGAAACAGGAACTTGAAAAGCTCCAGACATCGCTTGAGACGCAGAGTTCCGTGCTCTCCCATGATGCACTTCTTGAGAAACAGGCTGATTTTGTAAAGAAGAGGGATGAATTCCTAAAGCTTGTCCAGCAGTACGACAAGGAACTTCAGGAAAAAGACGGGGAGCTAACAAAGAAGATACTGCTTAAAATCCAGGACATAATAACCAAACTGGGAGAGGACGGGCATTACAGCGTTATACTCGAGAAATCACAGGGCGGGATACTGTATGCCCCTGGCAGCGAGGACCTGACTGACAAGGTGATGGATCTTTTCAACGAACAGACGGCCAGGAAAAAAGCAAAATAACAGAGGCACGTATGCACACCCTGAAAGAGCTTGCACAACTGGTCGGCGGCAGGGTTGCCGGCGACGAGAACATCTCGATACATGATGTTGGAACGCTTGAAGAGTCGGAGAGCGGTATTATAACCTTCTTATCAAATCCCAGGTACAAACCGCTCGTGTTCCAGACAAAGGCTTCCGCAATTGTTACAGGAGAAAACATTGAAGGCATAACCCTGTCGCAGATCATCGTAAAAGAGCCTTACCTCGCGTTTGCAAAGATAGTGGCAAAGTTCCATCCGCCTTCACACCCTGACTGGGGAATAGACGGCAGGGCATGCGTCAGCAAAAACGTACAGATAGGGAGGGATACCCACCTTGCGCCTCTTTGTCATATTGACAGCAATGTACAGATCGGCAGCAGGGTCCACATATATCCACACGTGTACATAGGTTACGGCAGTGTCATATTCGATGATACGGTCGTCTATGCGAATGTCTCGATATACCATCACACACTGATCGGCAAGAGGTGCATAATACATTCGGGCGCTGTGATAGGATCGGACGGCTTCGGTTTTGCAAAGGACGGACTTAAAAACGTGAAGATCCAGCAAATAGGGCATGTTGAGATAGGGGACGATGTCGAGATCGGCGCAAACACCGCTATAGACAGGGCAGCTCTCGGCGTTACACGGATCGGCAGCGGCACCAAAATAGATAACCTTGTCCAGATCGCACACAATGTCCATATAGGTGAGAATTGCATTATAGTGAGTCAGTCAGGCATATCCGGCAGCACGTATATAGGCAGCAATGTTACGATCGCGGGGCAGGTCGGTATAATAGGCCACCTTAAGGTTGGTGACCATGCCATGATCGGTGCACAATCAGGAGTTGCAAAGGATGTTCCGCCTCATGCCGTTATTTCAGGCAGTCCTGCCTTCAATCATGTCGACTGGCTGAAAGCCGCTGCGATCTTTAAAGAGCTGCCGGAAATGAAAAGACTGCTCAACGAGCTGAAAAGACAGGCAGGCCCGGGTGAAAGGAAGGAAGAACAGAAATGAAGCTTGATATCAAAGAGATAATGGATCTCATACCGCAGAGGTATCCGTTCCTGTTTGTTGACAGGGTCGAGGAACTTGTAGTCGGGGAAAGGATTGTCGCCATCAAGAATGTTTCGGCAGGTGAAGCAATTTTTACAGGTCATTTTCCTGCTAACCCCATACTTCCCGGCGTTATCATAGTTGAGGCGCTTGCACAGGCAAGCGGTATACTTGCAGCGAAGTCCATACCCGTGTTGGAGAACGGCATGCCTTATCTTGCAGGCATAGAAAATTTCAAATTCAGGCAGCCGGTGCAGCCCGGCGACTGTCTCAAGCTTGAGTCTGTAATAAAAAGGCATCTTAAAAATTTCATTACATTTTCGTGCAAGGCTTATGTGAATGACAGGGTTGCGGCAGAGGGGGAGATATTGACAGTTATGGTTAAGGAGGACAGATGAACATACATCCGTCTGCCGTTATTTCAAAGGACGCTGTACTCGGGAACGTTGAGATAGGACCCTACGCAGTCATCGGCCCGCATGTCCGGCTTGGGGACGGGACCGTTGTTGGTCCGTCTGCTGTTATAGACGGGCATACCGAGATCGGCAGCAATAACAGGATATTCCAGTTTGCGTCAATCGGCTCTCCGCCGCAGGACCTTAAGTACAAAAACGAGCCCACAAGGCTGGTGATAGGCGACAACAACATCATAAGGGAGCATGTGACCATTAATCCCGGCACTCCTACAGGCAGGGCTATAACGACCATAGGGAATAATAACCTATTCATGATCGGCTCGCATATTGCGCATGACTGTATTGTCGGTGACGGCACCGTATTCGCAAACAATGCCACTCTTGCAGGACATGTAACAATCGAGAGCATGGCAATACTCGGCGGGCTTATAGCAGTGCACCAATTCGCAAGGATAGGCAAGCTTGCCATGATAGGCGGCGGTTCAATGGTATCAATGGATGTCCCTCCGTATGCGATCGCAAACGGAGACAGGGTAAAACTGTACGGCATAAACGTAATAGGCCTGAGGAGGAGGGGGTATACCAGGGAAAAGATCCAGCTTATCGAAAAGGCTTACAGGATCCTGTTCAGGAGCAATTACAGCCTTCATGACGCCATCAAAAAAGTAAAAGAGGACCTCCCGCAGGACCGGGACATATCCTGTATAATAGAGTTCATCCAGACGTCAAAAAGAGGTGTTTGCAGGTACAGGATATGAAACTGAGGATAGGCGTTGTCGGTGCAGGGTATCTCGGCACGTTCCACTGCGACAAGTACACACAGCTTCAAGATGCGGAACTTGCTGCAGTCGCTGATACGGACGAAGCCAAAAGAACGGCTGCGCACGACAGGTTCGGGGTTGATACGTACGGTGATTACAGGGAACTTTACGGGCTTGTCGATGCTGTGAGTGTGGTAGTGCCCACGGTAAGCCACTATGATGTCGCCGGGTATTTCCTCAGGAAGGGCATACCTGTACTGCTTGAAAAGCCTATTGCGGATACAGTAAGCCATGCCAGGAAACTTGTAAAGGCCGCGGAGGAAAACAACGTTGCGTTCCAGATCGGCCATCTCGAGCGCTTCAACAGCGCGATAAGGACTGTAAGCGGCATGATAAAAAGGCCCGTTTTTATAGAAGCGCACAGGCTGAGTCCCTTTACAGTCAGGGGCACGGATGTGGATGTTGTAAGAGACCTTATGATCCATGACCTTGATATTATATTTTCATTGATCCGGTCCGATGTCGTATCTGTAGATGCCGTGGGTGTCCCTGTGCTGACAGACAAGATTGATATAGCAAATGCAAGGCTCAAGTTCAAAAACGGCTGTGTCGCCAATGTAACCGCGAGCAGGGTGTCTTCGGAAAAGATGCGGAAGATACGCCTGTTCCAGAGGGACAGCTATTTTTCGATAGACTATGGAACATCAAGGGTCAATATAATAAGGGTAAATCAATGCCCGCAGCCGGAGCTTGAGGCAAAACAGCTTGAGATATCAAAAGAGGACAGCCTGCTCGAAGAGATAAAAAGCTTTATCCATGCGGTAAAAACAAAAAATGATCCGGTTGTAAAAGGCAGGGACGGCCTGCTTGCGCTTGAGAACGCATTCAAAATACTCGGTAAGATAGAGAAAAATCTCAAAGTTGTAGGTTATGAAAAAGGTCCTGATAATAGCAGGTGAGCCGTCAGCGGATCTGCACGGCGCCAATCTTGTAAAAGCCATCAAATCTCAACTGCTTAAAGACAAATCCCCGACCCAAGCTTCGCTTGGGTACCCTGCTCCCTTTACTAAAAGGGGGATAGGGGGGATTACTACAGGGGAAGGAGCGGGGATTAATAAAAATGAGGACGTTGAATTTATCGGCATAGGCGGTATGCTGATGCAGCAGGCAGGCGTAAGGATCATATTTGATGCCGACAGAATAGCGGTCGTAGGTGTATCGGAGGTAATAAGGCACCTCGGCATGATAAACAGGGCTTTTAAAACAGCCGTTCGTACTGCGTATGATGAGCATGTTGACCTTGGCATACTGATAGATTTTCCGGATTTTAACTTAAGGCTTGCAAAGAAGCTGTATGAAAAAGGCATACCGCTTGTCTACTATATATCCCCGCAGGTGTGGGCATGGAGGAAGAGCAGGATCAAAAAGATTGCAAAGTATTTCAAGCAGGTACTTGTGATCTTCAAATTTGAAGAAGATATTTACAGGGAAGCGGGTATAAACGTGGCCTTTGTGGGCCACCCCCTGATAAAAGAGGTGAAGATGTCTGATTCCAGGCCAAACCTTTTAAAGAAGTACGGAGTACCGGTTGACAGGAGGGTAATTGCCATGCTGCCCGGAAGCAGGGCATCCGAGGTGAGGCGCCACCTGCCCATAATGCTCAAAACCGCAATGCTCCTCAAAGATGCGCACAAAGAGCTGTTTTTTGTTGTGCCGGTGCTTGCATCACAGGCTGAAATGTGCATGCAGGTAATAAGCGGGTATGATCTTCCCATAAAACTGATTGTCGACGATACGTACAATGCCGTGGGTGCATCGGATTTTGCAGTGGTCACTTCCGGTACCGCAACGCTTGAAACAGCCTTGCTCGGCATACCGATGATCATTATATACAAAGTTTCGCTTTTATCGCATATAATAGCAAAAATGCTCCTTTCCATTAAGCGCATAGGTATAGTAAATATAGCTACGGGTGACGACATAGTGCCTGAACTCGTACAGGACGATTTGAGCCCGGGCAGACTTGCAATGAAGATAGATGAGTACCTTAAGGACAGCGCGGCTTACAGTAAAATGATAGAGGGTTATTCCAGGCTCAGGAATGTACTGAGCAGCATGGATGCGTCCCGCAGGGCGGCACAGGAGGTTATAAGCCTTTTAAGGGCAGAGGTATGAACAGGGAAATCGCTGCACGATTGTTCAGGTATTTGAAGCCTTACGTGGGAAGGTTTGCTATTGCCATGATCCTTATGATAGATCGG
>JAJYJX010000122.1 GCA_021789095.1 bacterium | reverse complement strand
GCCTGTATCCGCCGAGATATACAAGATCCTCCACAAGGGAAAAGATGCAAAAGAATCCATCAAATCTCTGTTAAGCAGAACCCTTAAAGACGAGCACTATGGATACTAAAAAAGATTACATGATGAAAAAAGTTCTATCGATAGAGCGTGATAAGTGGCTCGAAACGCTGAACGTCGAAGGGAAAGACCGGCTCCTGTTCGAGCTTGAGATGCTTTTACGTGCTACCGAAAGGTTTTTCAATATAGACAACCTTCCTGTATCCAACAAGGAACAGATCATATCAAAAAACTTTTACAACGAATTAAAAATACTGGCCACTACGGCAAAGCGAATCGTTTCAATTATCAGGCTCCTGCTGGTGGATCAATCGGCAAACGTGTTCTACTTTCAGGCTTATGTCGAAAATCGTCTTCTGGCTGATTATGCCAGAGACAGGATCATCGAGTTATACATGACGCAATCATCTCCAAGGGACAGCCTGTACTTGCTCTACATAACATTTCTGAACCTTGGAGCCATATATGAAACCGTAGCGAACGCCAAGAGGGTGCCCTACAGCATGTACAGCAACCTCGGGCAGTTAACCAGCAGGGAAATTTCCATGAACAAGTATTTCAACCCTCTTAAGCTTGAACCGTTCCTTGAGAGATACGACAAGATCTACGATTCCCCTATAAGGGTAATTGTCGGCAATATAAATAATGAAAACCTCAGGCTGAAAACATCCATTGTGTTCCTTTCCCTGTTCAGGCTTGTACTATACCTCAGGCACATAAACAACGAATCAGAAGACACCGAAGAACTCAGGGGATCGCTCCTGCTGTTCACCCTCATTCATGCGGAGGCCAAAATACTTACCAAGTTCCTCGATGACGAGTTTCTGAAGCAGAAGTCAACCCAGAGGTATGAAAACGGTATCATTGCAACTATAGACTCCCTGTCGTTCCAGTTAGGTATAGAAATCAGGAAGGTTTTCGGCCAGATATTAAAGGACGCCATAGAGATAGGGAACCTGCTGAAGCTGAGGGCAGCTATTGACTCTGCCAAGGGTATCCTTGCCAATTTCATACAGCAGTCAATCATACTCGTTGCCCATAAATTTAATCCTTCTTTGAAGGGAAACGAGATCTTTCCCGATTTTGTATCCAGAATAGAACAGTCGTTAAGATTGAGAGAGGATATCTGGCTCTTCAAGAATGTTCTTGAGTTCTTTGAACAGAATACGAATGACAGCGGAGCGATAAACAATTTCACGGTCCAGGTCCTGTTCAACCTGATAAAGGAATACATCTATTATTTCCAGGACATAAGTTTTTCTCTGGTCAGGTACAGCGACAACGAGGAGTTCGAGAAGTTTTTCGACAGGATCAGCGTTTACAAAGAGGATGATCTCCTGAACAGATTTAAGTTTATTGATCTCAGAAAAACCATACATAACTTTAAGATCTTTCTGGAAACTACCTTCGGTCATATTGCCAACAGGGCGGAACTGAAGGATATACCGCTTGATACCAGGCATCTGGAAACGGTCCTTGCCCAGTTTATAACGGTAAGATAGACGGGCATTATAGTTTACATGTCATAGGCGGGGGAAAAAATCCCGGGTTAACCAGAAAATTGCAATAAGGAAGTTCGCTCATTGCTCGAACCTCTTTATTTTGCAAAGGCATTTTTTGTGGTTAATCGTGTTCTTGAAATGCCTTTTCCTGCGCAGGGTCGTGCTTGCGTATCCATTCCATCAGCATGGCGGCGTGCTCTTTTTCCTCGTCCCGGTTGTGTTCAAGTATGCGCTTGAGCTGCGGGTCCTTTGTTGCCGATATGCGCTGCTGGTACCAGTCTATCGCATCGAACTCCTCGGTCAATGAGACCCTTGCCCTTTCAAGGTCTTTTGACAGCTCATCGAGCTTGTCCCAGTCATTGTATGTCGAAGACATAGATACCTCCTATTTTAATTCCTTCCTTGTATAATCCAGGATCGCCCTTGCAACAACAAGCCTCTGTATCTGGCCCGTACCTTCAAACACATCGTACACTTTTGCATCCCTCATCCATTTCTCGAGAAGGTGCCTTCTGGAATAACCCTCAGGACCGTAAAGCTCTATCGCCTTCTGGGTAATCTCATCAACAACCGTGCCCGCCTTTGCCTTTGCCATGGACGCCTCCTTGAGGTTCGGAAGATTGTGGTCAAGCATCCACGCAGCCTTCCATGTAAGCAGCCTTGATGCATTGATCTTAGCTTCCATGTCCTCAAAAACGGTTTCAAGATATCCTCTCTTGTGAAGGGCCTTGCCGTAATTTATCTCCAGTCCGCCCTTTGTCACGAAATCATCGTATATATAATCATAAGCGGCCCTGGCTATGCCGATCGCCATTGCGGCCACCATGGGTCTTGTAGCGTCAAAGGTCTGCATTGCACCCTTGAATCCCTTTTCCTCCTTCTTTTCTCCGCCGAGAAGGTTGTCCTTATGTACGCGGCAGTCCTCAAGTACAACCTCTGCAGTATCTGAAGCCCTTATGCCGAGTTTATGTTCAAGCCTTGCCATCTTCAGTCCGGGCGTACCTTTCTCAACAACAAAAGCCTTAATACCTGCCCTGCCCAGGTCCTTGCCCAGTGTTGCCCATACGACATAAAGGTCTGCCATGTCTCCGCCGGTAACAAAGATCTTGGTGCCGTTCAGGATAAAGTAATCACCGTCCTTTACCGCGGTCGTGGCTACTGCTGATGCATCAGAACCGAAGCCGGGCTCTGTAAGTGCCATGGCACCGTAGCTTGGCTTGGAACCCACCAGGACCTTCATAAACCTCTTTTTCTGTTCCGGTGTTCCGGCAGCCATAATCGCAGCGCCTCCGAGTCCGGGTCCGGGTATTCTCAGCGTAAGTCCCGGGCATCCCCATGCAAGTTCCTCGACCGAAATGGCCCCGAGCAGGTTCATCTCCATCTTCGGCCTGCTGTGCTTCTCTGAGGACTCTGCTTTTTCCTCTTTTTCTTCTTTTTCCTCGCCTGCCCTTGCCGTGGAGAAACTGAACCCCATGGATGAAAACATCTCGTGTGTTTTCTGTATAAACTCCGTTGGTTCTTTATGTTCTTCTTCATCATATTTCCTTGCAATAGGCCGCATCACGTCCCTTGCGTAGTTGTGCGTAAACTCCATTGCCATCTTCATTATAGGTGTAAGTTCAAAATCTATCATGTAAGCCTCCTTATACAATTGCCATGAATTCTGAAACAGCAAACGACCGTGCATCCCTGTACCACATCTCTACCGGGTGTTCTCTTACGAAACCGTGTCCGCCGAGGATCTGGGTGGCGTTTCTTGTTATAAACATGGCTGCATCTGCCGCATACCTCTTCCCCATCGCTGCTTCCTTATATGCGTCCATACCCTTATCAAGCATCCATGCGGATTTCCATGCCATAAGCCTCATTGCATCGACCTCTGTTGCCATCTCTGCCAGGGTAAACGCAATCGACTGTCTTGAAGCGATTGGTTCCCCGAACGCAACACGCTCCTTTGAATAGTTCAGTGCGTATTCGTATGCAGCCTTGCAAACGCCTGTTGTAAGGGCTGTTGATGCTGTCCTTGCCCTTGCAAGAAGTGTTGCGAATCCGCCCGACAGCTTCAGGACTTCATTTTTAGGAACCCTTGAACCGTCCAGGGAAATGGTGAATTGTTTCAATGCCCTGAGTCCCTGGTTCTTTTCCCTTTCCTTTATTGCGAATGCGCCTGCAGGGAGTATATAACCGTCGATGCCTGCAAGTCCTTCACCAGAGCCTTTCTTCGCAAACACAAGCGTTGCAAGCGACGAGTCCGCTATAGCAACAAAGGCCTTCTCCCCGTTAAGCGCAAAATCATCTCCTGCGTCATATGCTGTTGTTTTCAAGGCTTCAATATCAAATCTTACGGCAGGTTCTGTAAGCGCCGCTGTGAAGCCCTGGAATTTATCAGGCTTGTTCATGCCGAAATACTTTTTTTTCTGTTCTTCACCGCCGTAAAGCATTACCGGTATGTTGAATAATGAAGGGGCCAGTATATGAAGGGTCATGGAAAGGTTGCCGTAAGCAAGTTCTTCAAGCACAATAACACTGTTAACAGCCGAAAGCTCGCTTCCAGCACCTCCGTAAGCTTCCGGCAGGTAACCCGTCGTTAAACCGAGTTCGTGCCCCTGCTGTACGATCTCCTTTGGTATCTCACCGGATTCGTCCGACTGCCTGTCCTGCTTGCGCATCACCTTTAACGCAAAATCCCTGCACGTATCCCGTAACAACGCTTGTTCTTCGCTTAATTCAAATGACACCATATAGCCTCCTTTGTTATCAAGTAAATGTATAAATATTTTTTGATTAAGATGTCAATAAAGTTCAAGATCGATGAATGCCGTTGAAAAGAACGCACATCTTGAAACAATACATACAGCAGATAGTTTATATTGGAATTAAGAATTGCCTTCTCAAAGAGGCACTTATTGTATATAAAACGGTGGTACCGATAATCGATAGAAGAAAGGAGACCGGATAGTATGGAACTCGGATTAAAAGACAGGGTAGTCCTTGTAACAGGCGCAAGCAGGGGCATAGGTGCGGCCATTACGGCAGCTCTCGCATACCAGGGCGCGACAGTTATTATCAATTTTTGCAGCAACAGGGATAAGGCTGAAGAGCTCCTAACCAGGATAAAAAAGAACAACGGCAAAGGAATGGTTCTTCAAGCCGATGTCCGGGACCGCGGCCAGGTAAATAAGATGGTTGATACGGCAGCAAAGGAATTCGGGAAGATCGATGTTCTCGTAAACAATGCAAACATCAGTTTCCCCGTTAAACCTTTCACGGAGCTTTCATGGGAGGAAATAGAGTCAAAAATCACAGGTGAGATGAAGGCATTGTACAACTGTGCACAGGCGGTATTAAAGGATATGCTGAAAAGGAAGCAGGGCAAGATAATACTTATAAGCAGCGGGCTTTCAAGGCGGCCTGGCTACGGGTTTTCAGCACATGCCGCCGCAAAATCCGCTGTTGACGGGATAGCAAAGGTCATGGCAATGGAGCTGGGGGCTCATGGTATTACCGTTAACGTGGTAGGTCCCGGGCTTACATTGACGGACGCCATTTCACGGCAGCCCGAGGAAATGTTAAAACGATCCGCCGATGCAAACCCGCTAAAAAGGATAGGCACGCCCGACGACATTGCTGGTGCGGTCGTTTTCCTTGCATCCTCATTGTCGGATTATATTACAGGCGAATATATCCCTGTAAACGGCGGAAGCTTTATGATATGAGATGAATGGAGACGTAAAATGGCAGAACAAAAATATTACAATATAAAAATTACCGTCGAACCGGTTGCGGGAAAGTGTCATGCGTGAAGGAATAAAGCCAAACAATGTTCTCTGCCTCTACCCCTATGTGAAAGAGGTGCCCATTTACGAGTTTTTCCCGCCCATAGGCCTCGAATATGTCGCAACCGCCGTGAGCGATATGGTCGAGAGTATAAAGATCGTGGATTCCCGGTACGTGAAAGACCCCATGGGCCAGTTTACCCCTTCCATCGATACCGCCCTGGTAAGCGTGAACTGGAATTACACGTACGATGAAGTGTGCACGGTGATACGGCAAATCCCGCCGCACGTCAGGGTCATTGTGGGGGGGAGGCAGGCCACGGATTGCGTCGAGGACCTGTTCGGCAGATGTCCGAATATATCCGTAATCGTAAGGGGAGAAGGGGAAGCGACCCTGAGGGACCTCTTCAGCGGCAGGCCCCTGGAAGAAGTGAAGGGAATATCGTATGTAGACAACGGGAAAGTCATTCATAATGAATCCAGACCCCTGTTCTCCCTTAAGGACGTTAAAAGGCCGGACAGGAAACTCAGGACAACGAAGTACAGGGCTACCATCAGGGGGATTGACCTGGGATTCGGCTTTGACGCCATCATGAGTTCGCGTGGATGTCCCTACTCGTGTAAATTTTGTACCTTTAAGCTCAACCCTCTCGGACAGATGAGGAAATGGGAGGCGAGAAGCCCGGAATCCACCATAGAAGAAATAGAGGCGGTGGATGCGGATTTTGTGGCGTTTGTAGACGACAATTTTACCGCCGACATGAACAGGGTCGAGAAGATATGCGACCTCATCATTTCAAAGGGAATAAAGAAGATGTTCCTGTGCAACGTCAGGATTGACATAGCCCGCAGGCCTGCATTGGTGGAAAAGATGAGAAAAGCGGGGTTTAAAATCCTGATGGTGGGACTGGAATCCGCACAGGACAAGTCGCTGGCCGCACTGCAAAAAGGTTTTAAAACAGCCAGGGTGAGAGAGGAATTCCATGTCCTGGCACGCTCCGGCATGCTCATCAACGGGTATTTTATTATCGGGATTATCGGTGAGGTTGAGGACGAGATGCTGGCGATCTCACGGTATGCCCGTGATATAGGGATTGACTTCATTTCCCTGAGCAGGCTCAGATGGGAGAAATTTTCCGCATTGGAGGATATTGTTAAAGCTGCCAAGGGGTATTACATAGGTAAGGACAACGGAATATACTCGGAAAAGTACGGTCGCAAGGAACTGACAGCGATCCTGAAAAGAGTTGATCGGGACTTTTATACCCCCGGGCAGATCAAGCAAATTATAGTAAAGGCGTACAGGCTCGGCATCCTGACACCCCGCCGTCTGATCAGGCTTATGTACTATGTGCCCTACATTCTTCTGAGGACCAATGCAAGCACACGAAGGCTGAAGAAGATGATGAGGCATTAACAAAAGCTGTCGTTTTTATAGGCATTTCCATCAATCTCCACCCGTAGCCAATTCCTATACGCCATTATACAAGGCGATCCGGTTCAGGCCGCGTATCCCATTCCCTATACGAGGAGTATATAATTAGCGGCTCATTGTTTTAGGAATTACCTGAGAGATGTTTTATGTATGGCGGGGCTTTCTAACGGGGTAAAACAACGGAGAGGGTGAGATTCGAACTCACGTTCGCCTTTCGACGAAAACCGCTTAGCAGGCGGTTGCCTTAAGCCACTCGGCCACCTCTCCATGTCAAACGCGTTGTAACTATAAGATGGTACACTGTCTAAAAAATCAATGCGTCATTAAGGCCCTGAAATAAATTCAGGGTAACACATCAGCTACCTTTTTACCGGTTTTAAACTTGTAACACCATTCATATAGGGACGCAAGACTTCGGGTATGATAACACTCTGGTCCGCCTCCTGATAATTCTCCAGTATGGCCACCACCGTCCTCCCGATGGCAAGCCCGGAGCCGTTCAGCGTATGGACAAAGGCAGGCTTTTCGCCCTTTGCAGGCCTGTATTTTATGCCGGCCCGCCTTGCCTGGAAGTCTTCAAAATTGCTGCACGATGATATCTCCCTGTATTCATTCTGTCCTGGGAG
>JAJYJX010000121.1:6115-7476 GCA_021789095.1 bacterium | reverse complement strand
AGAACGCGAATATTAAAACAATAGGAGAGCTTGTTTTAAAGACCGAGCAGGAAATACTCCAGATGAAGAATTTCGGAAGGAAGTCACTCAGCGAGATAAAAGATGTTCTTGTCGGTATGGGCTTAAGGCTTGGTATGAGGCCGATCGGTGCGGATGCAAACAATGAAAGTGAAAGAAAGGAGTAATACGGCATATGAGGCACAATGTTGGTGGCAGGAAATTCAGGAGAACAACATCCCATAGAAAGGCATTACTGAAGAATCTCGCAATATCTTTGATTCTCAATGAGCGTATAGAGACCACGCTCGCAAAGGCAAAAGAACTCAGAAGGGTGGTTGAACGCATGATTACGCTCGGCAAAAGGGGTGACCTTGCTTCACGCAGGCGTGCATTTGCTGTTCTGAGACATGAACCTTCGGTTGCAAAGCTATTCTCGACGTTTGCGGATCGGTATAAAGCACGCAACGGCGGGTATACAAGGATTATAAAGTTCAGGAAGAGGATGGGCGACGGGGCCGACCTGTCATTCATAGAGCTTGTGGACAGGGTAATAAAGGAAAAGAAGAAAAAAAAGAAGCCCGGCGCAAAGGAAGAGAAGAAAGCGTAAATTAATTCCCGCCTCATGCCGGAGGCGATTTCTTGTTATAACAGCGGAGCGGCATTTTGTTCATCATAGCTGCAAAACATTGATTACATGACATGCAGCCGGCAATAGCGGCTGTTCCCTGTTTGAACCTTTTAACAAGGTTCGGTTCCCTTACAAACGGGCGTGCCATCGAAATAAAATCAAGGACGCCATCCTCAAGGTTCCTCTCCATAAAAGACATTGACCTCATACCGCCCACCACGATTAACGGGGTGCTGTCGATGGCGGATTTTATTACCTTTGCCCCGTCAAGATTGTATCCTTCCTCAAGGTTGTATTTCCCTTCCAGTTTTTTCATCATGATCCAGCCTATCGGCTTTTTCCATAAAGGAAAGTCGCTGATGAGCTCGTTAACAGGAACATCACCTCTTACCATGTTCATGAAAGAGTACGTGGGTAATGAACAGCTGACTTCCAGGCCGTCAACCTTCAATTCCGAGAGCCAGCCGCAGTATTTTTTCGCCAGCTCAGGTCTTACACCGTTTTTTGGAGCGAAGTCATTGGCATTGATTTTTACTATAACCGGCATATCTGCAGGCAGTACTTTCCTGATTTCCAGGAATACATCCTTTAATAATCTAAAGCGGTTTTCGTCAGACCCGCCCCAGCCATCGTCCCTGTCGTTTAAGAACGGAGAGAGGAACTGGCTGATCAGATATCCGTGCGCGGCATGGATCTGCACCCCGTCTGCACCTGCTTCAGCGGCACGCCTTGC
>JAJYJX010000121.1:0-6105 GCA_021789095.1 bacterium | reverse complement strand
CATCACCGAAGGCATTAATTACGGTTCTGATATCGTTTTCTGCCATCCTGACGGGTCTAAACAGGTATATTGGGTCCCTTCTTGTGTCAGAAGGCCCCATTGGGGTTCTTCCCAGTACCTCTTTGTTTGTCTGGATTCCGGCATGTGCAAGTTGAAAGAATATCTTTGCTCCATGATCATGTACCGTGTCAGCGAGCTTCCGCAGACCCGGAATCATCTTATCGCTGTAAATGCCTATCTGGAACGGCATTGCCTTCCCGTAGGGATGAATATTCATAAATCCGGGTATTATAAGGCCAACCTCTCCTTTTGCAAGCTGCCTGTACCTGCTGATCAACTCCTCCGTGACTTCGCCGTCCGGCTTTGACATGCTTTCATAGGTGGCGGATTGGACAAACCGGTTCTTGATCTCTATTTTGCCTATTTTACGGGGTGTGAACAGTATTGACATCATTAACCTCCTGTAATGTCTTGCTTCGAAGACCTTGTCCTATCCGATAATTCATGTGTACTCAACGGGTATCCTGTCCAAGACTTCCGCTAGTATCCCGAGCGGCGGGTCCGAATTATAAGACAGCGATAGCCTCTTTACACGCTGGAGCAGGGGGGGTATGTATTTCATAAACTTATCATTCCCCTTTACGAGATTTATGTACCTGAACCTGCCTGCTGCCTTCAGCATGCGCTGTATGCTGACAAGTGTAAATATGTCCCTGAAGCCCGCGGATGCGTAAGGGCTCTTCGAGAGGTAGTATTCCAGCATCTGATCAACAAAATCATCCGTGAGGTCCACATAGGCGTCCCTGAGCAGGGAAGCGATATCATAGTGAGGAGGCCCTATAAGCGCATCCTGGAAATCGATTGTGTAAAGGCTGCCGCTGGAATACAAAAGATTTCTTGAATGGTAGTCCCTGTGCACAAATATGTTGGAGTATCTCTCGAACCGAACCGAGAGCTTATGAAAAAGCTTCTGCAGCTTCACGGTGGTATTGTGCGGCAGTTTAATACCTGCCTTCTCAATACCGTATTCTATAAAATGATAAAATTCAAAATCATAGAGCTTGCGGTTGAACCTGTTCAGCCTTGCATAGCACCACTGCGGCACATGCTCTTCCCCGACCTGAAATCCTATCAGCATATCTATAGCCTGTTTATAAAGATCGGCAGATTGTCCCGATTGGTTGATAATATCACCAAGCAGACTGTCGCCAAGGTCATCAAGTATGAGTATGCCTTGCGTCTCGTCATGATAATGAATGGCAGGCACTCTGATCCCCAATTGTGCAAGATACCTGTGGATGTTTATGAAAGGCAGTTCTTTGAAGTCCTTTGCATGCATCGCTATCTCTTCCGATACAATAGCTTTATCTGGGGCTGCATTTACCATGACAACATAGCTTTTATCGCTTTCAAGGTAGCACCTGTAATAGCTCCTGTTTGAGGCATCACCGGCAAGCTTCCTTAAGGACGTGACATGGGTAAGCCCCGCGCTGTCAAAGACCGATATTATCCTTTTTTCCGTTTCTTCAAAAGTATTGTTCATAGGTTGACCCGTTTGCAGCTTCGCAAACCTCACTCTTTTTCAAATGAACTTTTAGTTTTAAAATATGCCTGTTACCGCCTGTGAAAGAATTTTTCAATATCAGGCAGCTGCAATAAAAAGACAAACGGCCTGCCGTGTGGACAATTTAAGGGTATCCCGAGACTGTCAAGCTGCGAGAATAATGCCTTTATCTTCTCGACAGGCAGGAAATCGCCGGCCTTGACAGCACTCTTGCATGCTATGTCCGCTATGATTCTGTATAACGGGTCAGCGCTTTGTTCTCCCGTAAGCTCAAGATGCTTTGACACAAACCCCTGCTCCATGCTGTCTATAAGCCCGATCAGAAATAACGGGCTGAAGGCAGTCTCTGCAGGTACGGCCTTTACAGATGCCATGCCGTTCTCTATTTTAAAATCATAGCCGATCTTGAAAAGGGCATCCTGTATCTCTGTCAGAATGCTGAGTCTGTGTTCGTTCAAAAATATGTCCTGCGGTGAGAGCAGCATCTGCGAGTGCCTGTCCTTTACCTTGAGCCTTTGCATAAGCTGCTCAAAAATGATCCTCTCATGCATTGCGTGCTGATCTATGAGCACAATACTGTTCAAAGATGATGCGATTATGAATGTTGCATTGAACTGTGCATGAATGTTTAGCGAAGAGAATTCACCTTTCTGCCCGAATTCCTGCTGAACCGCCATGGAAGGCAGGGGCATGCCGCTGCTGCTCTGCTGCCCGGGTGAACTATGCCCTGTGCCGTATTCCTTATTGGTTCCGTATGCCTCTTTGTGCTGTGCCACGTATGCCATGGCTGCATCTTTTACCTCTTCAATATATCCTTTTTTGTACGAAGCACTGTCCGGTGTGTTGTAGACGATGTACCTCTTATTGACGGTATCTCTCACAGCCCTGCTTACAGCTTCGTGGATCATTGCCTTATCAGCAAACTTTACGGCTGTTTTTGTGGGATTGATATTGACATCGACAAAATGTGCAGGCAGATGCAGATTGATGATTGCAACAGGGTAACGCCCATGCTGCAGTGCCGTTGAATAAGCGGTAAGTATTGTGTAGTTAATGGCTTTATCAGCTATGTACCTGCCGTTTACAAAGATGTACATTAGTTTTGATGTGTTCAGGTTGTAGTCCGGATCCGATATGAACCCTTCAACCTTGACTATACCATTATCAAAAGATACGCCGTACAGTTTGTTTTTAAGTTCAGGGTCCAGCCTCAGAACTGTGCGTGCATCAAGGGGCGCAGGCTGTATGCTGAATACCTCCCTGGCGTTATGAACAAGCCTTATGCCTGTGTCCTTCCACCCGAATACGAACCTGTCAATAACATCCAGGCACGCCCTGTATTCGGACTGCGGCGAGCCGAGGAATTTCTTCCTCGCTGGTGTATTGAAGAACAGGTTTGACACGGTTACGGTCGTTCCCGTATCATGTGCAACGGCGGACCTGTTAACGGTTTCCCCGCCCCTGACACTTACGATCGTGCCGATCTCCTCGCTTTTGTGTCTTGTTACGATCTCAAGTTCAGAGATAACTCCGATACTATAAAGTGCTTCTCCCCTGAAGCCCAGTGTTGCTATCTCGTAAAGTTCCTGCTGATTATGGAGCTTGCTTGTTGCATGTCTTTGTACCGCCAGGTCAATATCTTCAGACAGGATCCCGTATCCGTCGTCCTGTACCCGTATCATGTCAATACCTCCGTTTTTCAGTTCTGCGGTTACCGCCCGGGCGCCTGCGTCAATCGCATTCTCCATGAGTTCTTTTAACACCGATGCCGGCCTTTCTATGACCTCACCTGCTGCTATCTTGCTCGCAAGCTCGTCAGATAGTTTCTTTACAATACCCATTCAATGGCCCTTGGATCCACGTTTAATTCGGCTCCACGCATGAGACAAATGTAAATGCAAACACCTCAAGTGCTGCATTCTCTGGCGTCAGGGTTATCAATGATTGCTTGTAAAGCTGGTTCTTGGTAATGTTGTACATGCGGGGCTTTTCCACCAGTATGTAACTGCAGGATTCATCATACATTATGTCTTCGCCTTTAGCTCTTTCTTCAACTGGGTTTTTATCGATCTCCACATATACCTTTATCCTTCCGTTTTCAAGGGATGACATTACGGCGTTTACTTCCACAGCGCGGTATAGTAATTCCACTGATGAAGGTAGCGCTGTCGCTATGATGCTCTCTTCCGTGGCGGCCCATGAACCGTTGAGGTAAATCCTGTCTTCTTCCAGCTTTTCCGGCAGGGTGTACATTACTGACTCGCTGTTCTTGTTGTATCCCTCGGAGTTGCCGAGCTGTCCCCTTTCGAATCCGCAGTACAGCTCTGGTGTAACCGGGTAGCACCTTATACCCGGGATGTCTGCGTTCCTTATCGGCTCCATTATCTGGGGCAGGGTAATGCCTGGACTCATCTCAAGCAGTGCGTGCTGAATCTTTGTTTCCAATTCCTTGTATCCCCCTTCACCTATGCGGTCGTGGATCACTTCCAGGCGGCTATTGAACAATATTTTCCTGGGCCAGTACTGGTTCTGCAAACCTGTCCATATCCCGTAGTCGTTATCCATAACAACAGGATATGTTATGCCAAACTTTTTTACTGCCTCCCCGATGTTGTCCCTGTTTGTTGATACGCTGAATTCCGGTGTATGTACACCTATGATAACAAGCCCTAATTTTGCATACCGTTCGTGCCACTTGTTTACGTATGGAACGGTCCTGATGCAGTTTATGCATGTGTAGTCCCAGAAGTCTATGAGCATAACCTTATGCTTCAGGGATTCGTTGATTATGTAGATATTATTTTTGCCTTCTTCGTCGGGGACCGACACTATGAGCGGGTCGGAGTTGAACCACCTCGGTTTCAGCATATTCATAAGATCAGTCCTTGTTTTAACGTCAGCCATTTTTAGTCACCTTTTGTTTCTTGATCCAGTATGCCTGTAATATTTTCAGCCCTCAGCAGGCTGTTGAGCTGTTTTTCGGTCAAAAGCCCTTTCTCCAGGATTATATCGGTGACAGGCCTTTTTTCCTTCATTGCCTGTTTTACCACCTCTGCTGCATTCAGATAACCTATGATGGGGTTCAGGATCGTTGCTATTGCAGGTGTGTGTTCGAAGTAATACTTCAGTTTTTCTTTATCTGCTGTTATACCGTCTATTGCCTTTTGCGTAAATACCGGCAGGAAGTTTTTAAGCAGATCAACGGACTCAAGCAACGTATTTGCCATAAGCGGCATCATGACATTAAGCTCAAGCTGTCCTGCCTGTCCTGCCATTGAAACTGTGAGACCGTTGCCGACAATCCTGAAGCAGATCATGTCCAGGGCCTCTGCCATTACAGGGTTCGCCTTGCCGGGCATTATTGATGATCCCGGCTGGACAGCTGGGAGACTGATCTCTCCAAGTCCGGTAACAGGTCCTGAGGAAAGAAGCCTCAGGTCATTTGCGATCCTTATAAGCTCGAGTGCTATTGTATTAAGCACGCCTGCTGTATGGCTTATTGCAACCCTTGACTGCAAGCCCTCCCTCGCATCCTCCGAAGGAAAAAGCCCGAGTCCTGTGAGCGGCCTTAAGTGCCTTATGACCGTCTGCCTGTATCTTTTGGGTGTGTTCAGGCCAGTGCCTGTTGCAGTGCCGCCAATGGGTACCTCAAGCAGTGCAGGCGGGTACTTTGCCGCGGTCACGAAATTCATCATGGATACGGCCTTGTCCACGGTCGCTGCATAGGCGCTAAATTCCTGCCCGAGCGTTACGGGTACGGCGTCCTGAAGGTGCGTCCTGCCAGATTTCAGATATCCGGAAAATTCTTTTGCCTTCCCGTGCAGTGATAAGGAAAGGCGCTTCAATGCGATGATCAGTTCCCCTATGTCCCACAGGAGGGCAATATGCGCGGTGGTGGGGAATGTATCGTTTGTCGACTGTGACCTGTTTACGTGATCATTGGGGCTTAGGTAGCTGTATTCCCCTTTTTTATGCCCCAGGCTTTCAAGGGCGATGTTCGCTATTACCTCGTTTACGTTCATGTTCAAAGATGTGCCTGCGCCTGCCTGGTATTTGTCAATGACAAACTGGCCGGAATAGCTGCCTGAAAGTATGCTGTCGCACGCATGGATAATCGCTTTCGCCCTTTTCTTATCAAGATCTCCCAGCTCTGTATTTGTCAGTGCGCAGGCTTTTTTGACTGTTACATAAGCCTTTATTAAAAGCGGGTGGTTCTTTTCGCCGCTGACAGGAAAGTTTGATAATGCACGCATGGTCTGGACACCGTAGTATGCGTCCTCGGGTACTTTCACCTCTCCAAGAGAATCTTTTTCATATCTGTATCCCATATACAAATGTTATGTTGATATAGTAAAAAGGTCAACCTTTAGGCTCCCGTGATCCAAAGGCTGAGGCTTGCTCAAGGTTGACCCGAAAAATGCAATAATAAAGTTTTCTAATTCTCTCAGCCCTGCAATCCACTTAAGCAACTGAGAGTTTTGGTATAAACGATGTTTAAGTCCTCTGTAAGGTTGTCATTGCGAGGAACGTTAGTGACGAAG
>JAJYJX010000120.1 GCA_021789095.1 bacterium | reverse complement strand
GAGTTCGCCGGTGATGCGGACTGCGTAGGAGTAACAGGTGCACATGCAGGCTCACTGGGGCCTGTCGGTTTAAAACTAAAGATCATCGCTGACAATGAAATAAAGTATATGGCCGATATGGTCACAGGGGCAAATCAGGACGGCTTCCACTATACGGGCGTGAATGCAGGCAGGGACTTCAATCCCGATACATTTGCGGACATACGCAATGCAGCCGCAGGCGATGCATGCCCGCACTGCTTCAAGCCCATGGATATTACAAGGGGCATAGAGGTCGGGCATATATTCAAGCTCGGAACAAAGTACTCGGCAAAGATGCACGCGGAATTCCTCGACGAGCACGGCGAATCAAAGCCCTTTGTCATGGGAT
This sequence comes from bacterium, assembly GCA_021789095.1. Lineage (GTDB taxonomy): Bacteria > JAMCPX01 > JAMCPX01 > JAMCPX01 > JAMCPX01 > JAJYJX01. The sequence goes on along the minus strand of JAJYJX010000120.1, from coordinate 7,136 downwards.
GCTATGGTATTGGTGTAGGCAGGACACTTGCCGCATCGATAGAGCAGAACAACGATAATGACGGTATTATCTTCCCCATCACAACAGCTCCGTATGAAATAGAGCTTGTGGCCATCAATATGAAGGACAGGGACATAGCCGGTACTGCAGATGCCGTTTACAAAGAAATGCAGGGTATGGGCTTTGATGTTATATACGATAACAGGGACATTTCGCCCGGAATGAAGCTGAAGGATGCGGACTTGATCGGATTCCCCATAAGAATCGTTATAGGCGCAAAGCTCAAGAAGGAAGGTCTTATAGAAATCAAGACAAGAAAAACAGGAGAGGTCATAACATCGACAAGACAGGAGTTGTATGAAAAGGTGTCTGTAATCCGCAAGGGCCTCATGCCCTGACAATAAACCATCCAATACAAAAATGCCCGTACAACTGATAGCTTGACATAAAAACAGTTGGAGACTCTATTAAGGAATGGAGAAAATATTTATGAATTTTGAAGAACTTGGCATATCAGCCCAGATCGTAAAGGCTGTTTACCAGATGGGCTATGAAGAGCCCACACCGATACAGAAAGGCGCTATACCGCCTGCACTGGAAGGAAAGGACATCATAGGGCAGGCACAGACAGGCACGGGCAAGACCGCCGCTTTTGCAATTCCAATACTCCAGCGGTGCAGAAAGGGTGTACGCCCTTCAGCTATAGTCCTTGAGCCAACGCGCGAACTGGCTATACAGGTATCGGAGGAATTTAACAAAATCGGGAAATTCAGGGGGCTAAGCGCTATTCCAATCTATGGAGGACAGTCCATTGAACATCAGCTCCGCGCTTTGAAAAAGGGGGTTGACATAGTGATTGGAACACCGGGTCGCGTGATCGACCATATTCAAAGGCGGACGCTGGACCTCGGAGAGGTAAACATCGCAGTACTTGACGAGGCCGATGAGATGCTCGACATGGGGTTTATAGACGACATAAAAAAGGTACTGGGCATGACCCCTGAAGAAAGGCAGACGATGCTGTTTTCAGCTACGATCGGCAGTAACGTACTCGCCCTTTCAAAAAAATACATGCATGACCCTGTAAAGGTCATGATAAATGTCGCTGATATTGTTGTCCCGAAGATAAGGCAAATCTTTTACGAGGTACGCGAGGACGAGAAGATCGATGCACTCTCGAGGATCATCGACGTCGAAGACCTCTACAGATGTCTTGTATTCTGCCACACGAAAAGAGAAGCTGACCGGGTTGCAGTAAAGCTGAAGGACATGGGATACAATGCCGATGCCATCCACGGCGATTATTCCCAGTCCCAGCGTAACACTGCAATGAGGCACTTCAGGGACGGCACAATCGATATACTGGTTGCAACCGATGTCGCCGCGAGAGGGCTTGACATTCAGAACGTAACGCACGTGATTAATTATAGCATACCACAGGATCCCGAGAGTTATATCCACAGGATCGGCAGGACAGGGAGGGCCGGGAAAGCCGGAATAGCGATCATGTTCGTGACCCCAAGAGAGTACAGGGAGCTCCGCCTTATTGAAAAAATCGCAAAAACAAAGATATCAAGGGAAAAGCTTCCTTCGTCAAAAGAGGCGATGGAGGCAAGACAACAGTCAATACTCGATAACATCACATCCGTAATCGGTAAAGGAGCCCACGGCAACTTCATTCCTGCAGCCGAGAAGCTGCTTGAGGAATACGATCCGAAGGAATGCCTCGCAGCAGTAATGAGTATGGCGTTCAGCGGGATAGCGGAGCATGAAAAAGAAACCGGACAGGGCTCAATGAGCAGGCTCTTTATGACAGCGGGCAAAAGGGACGGCATAACCGCAAAAGACATAGTAAAAACCTTTACGGCAGAGGCAGGCGTGCCGTTCAACGAGATCGGAAGAATAACCCTGATGGACGCGTTCACATTCGTGGAGGTGTCGAAGGATTATGTGGAACGGGTGATCCAGTCCATCGATAAAATCATACTCAAAGGCAAAGAAATACGGATAGAAAAGGCGCGTGAAAAGAAGAAAGACTAAAAAACCCGTTGACTTAACTACATAAGAAATATAAAACGGCTTTAACTTTTATCCAAGGATCCCAATTATGACGCAATCAATAGAGGCATTTATACTCGGAGTGGTCCAGGGAGTATCGGAATTCCTGCCGATAAGCAGTTCCGCACACCTGATTGTCATACCATGGCTTATGAAGTGGAAGGACGCCTTTATAAACAGCCTTACGTTTGATGTGGCATTACACTTCGGCTCTCTTATAGCACTGCTTGCATACTTCTGGAGAGAATGGATAAAACTCGCCAGGGAGTTTTTCAAAGGTATATATGAGAAATCCACATACTCAACCTCCGGCAGAAGGCTCGTATGGTACATTATAATAGCAACGATCCCTGGCGGGCTGTTCGGTTATCTGTTTGAGAAAAAAGTTGAAACGGTTTTGCGCAATCCTTTTCACATAGCTATAGCCCTCATAGCACTGGGTATTGTCCTTTATTTTGCGGACAAGCAATCAGAAAAGAATAACAGGCCTTTCGGCAAGCTTACCATGAAGGATAGTATAATCATAGGCATTTCCCAGGCATTTGCGCTTATTCCCGGTGTTTCTCGTTCCGGCATAACAATGACAACAGCACTGTTTTTAGGGCTTGACAGGGAGGCATCCGCAAGGTTTTCATTCCTCATGGCAACGCCCATCATCATGGGTGCAGCGTTTTTAAAACTGCACGGACTGCTGCATTATTTCCCCGGCAACGAGGTCAGACCGTTTATCTGGGGTGTCATCGGATCGGCAATAGTCAGCTACCTGGTTATAGACGGACTTCTGAAATACCTGAGGCGCCACAGCTTTGACATATTCGTTTGGTATAGAATAATATTTGGTGTACTTTTAATCTGGATATACTTTGCAAGATAAAGTATAGTATTAAACATTCGGGAGGTTTTTATGGGTTATGTTAATAAAGTGATCCTGATCGGCAACCTTGGCAGGGACCCTGAGATCAGACAGCTTCCAAGCGGCCAGAATGTGGCGTCATTTACGCTTGCTACAACGGAAAATTATACCAACAAAGCAGGGGAGAAGGTCAAGCAAACAGAGTGGCACAGGATCTCAGCATTTGGCAGGCTCGCCGACATTGCCGGCAAATATCTTCACAAGGGCAAACAGGTATACATTGAGGGAAAGCTCAGAACAAGGCAATGGGAAGACAACAACAATCAGAAACGCAGTACAACAGAGATTGTAGCGCTTACAATCCAGCTTCTGGGGCAGGCAGGCGCAGGCGCGTCCGTTCAGGAAGAATATACGGAGCCAGTTTCAGAACCTGTGATTAACGGTGAGCCGGATAAAGGTCCCGATGATGATGTACCATTTTAATATGAACAGGGAGCTTATTTATTTTCCTCAAAATAAAAAGGAGACACTCATGAAGAAACCAACGCTGATAGTTCCGGCAGTATTGATCCTGTGTATGCTGCTGCCTTACTCCGTGTTTGCAGGTTATGCAATAACGCAGTCAGCGTCAAGCATGCACGGACAGATAGAAAGCAAGGTGTATATACAGAAAGACAAATATAAGACCGAGAGAGAACAATCACAGATGATTGTAAATTTTGCAAGGGACAGGGTTGTCGTAACCAACGATAATGATAAAACGTACTGGGAGGGCACACTTGCGCAATACATAAGAGCCCTGTCAGACATGCAGGCAGCATCAATGAAAAAGATGAACGAGGTACTTAAAAAAATGCCCGAGGCCGAGAGAAAGCAGATCATGGAGATGCATGGCATGGGAACCGGGAATAAACCTGTAACGGTGGATGTACAGAAAACAGGCCAGACAGATATTATTGCAGGTTATAAAGCAGAAAAGTTCATTATAAACGCGAACAGTAGCCCTTTTGAAGAACTCTGGCTTGCACAAGGCATAAAGATTTCGGGCGAAATAGATCCTGAAAAACTGCACGGGTTTATAGCACAGATGCAAAAAAATAAAATGGGCGGCTCAACCCAGGGCAAGGTTGGCATGTCAAAAGCATATATAAACCTGCTGAACCAGGGTTATCCTGTAAAACAGGTTTTCAGCAACAACATGACTGTAACAGTTGAAAGCGTAAAAGAGATAACCCTTCCTGACAAGCTTTTTGAAATACCCGCAGGATACAAAAGGGCCGGCGAAATACAGCAGCTGTTCATGGGCGGGCACGGCACGATGAACTGACTGCTAAAGTTTATCTTTTATCCCGGGACTTCCCTGAGCACATAAGCCTTGATATTATAGTCCATTGCGGAGTATAATGTTATATTATACTAGTTTACCTAAAACTAAAAATCAGGATGTCGTATGGCTATTGATCATATATCTGCGTTGCTGCAGGCAATAAAAAATAAAAACCTCGGTGCAATAAACAATATAATGCTTGAAAGGGGACTCGAAGTTACCGAAGAATGGATCGGCAACCTCATAGAGGCGCAGTTCTCTTTCAGCAACGTTATTCCACCGGAGAAATTTATAGCTGCCGTTCTGTCCGCGCCTGACGAGCAGGAAGCACTTGAATTTATCCATACATACCTGCAGGAAAACAGACCTGTTCAAACTAACCTGCTGCAGGATATAATACAGTTGGCCGGAACAAGCCCTTTGCTGTCCGGCTATCTTATAAAATATGCTGATATCCCGGTAAAATCCCTGTCACATGGGCAGGATTATTTCAAGCTGCTGGATGGTATAACTTTTGATGAAAAATTCCCTGCCGGGCTGAGACAGTTTAAGAATAAAATTATGGCACTTATAGCAATGCAGGACCTTTCTGGTACCTCTGATTTTAAGATGACCGTCCATCACCTGTCAGCCCTCGCAGCAGCAATTCTGACCTGCGCTCTGCGGTATGTTTCATCAGCAACGGGCATAGATATTGCAAAAGGTTTTTCCATAATAGGTATGGGTAAGCTGGGGGCTGACGAACTCAACTATTCCTCCGATATAGACATTATTTATACTGCATCGGATCCACTGTACGAACAAATAGGTGTACAAAAAATAACAAAGTTTGCAGAACAATTAACCTCCGTACTATCTGCACAGATGTCTGACGGAATTATCTACAGGACAGATCTTGACTTAAGGCCGGACGGCAAGCAGGGCATGCTTGTTCCATCGCTTTCAAGAATGCTTACCTACTATGAATCATGGGGAGAGACATGGGAAAGACTTGCCATGATAAAGGCAGAACACTGCGCAGGTGACGAGGGACTGTCAAACGCTTTTCTTGAAGGCATACAGCCATTTATCTTCAGAAAGTATCTTGATTTTTCTACTATAGATGCGTTGAAGGATATCAAGCAGCGAATTCAGCTCTCCCTGATAAGGGGATACGAACAGACATGGGACGTAAAACTGGGAGAGGGAGGCATAAGAGAACTGGAGTTTTATACCCAGGTCATGCAGTTAATAAGGGGGGGCAGGGAAAAAGGCCTCCGGGTTAGATCGACTGTCAGCGCCCTTCAGGCGCTCGCCCAACATGGAGTAATCGGCGAAAACAACGCCGGGGAGCTTATACAATCCTATATATTGTTGCGAACCCTGGAACACAGGATACAGCAGTATCAGATGCTTCAGAACCACAGGATGCCGCAGGATAAAAAGAGCGAAAGAAGGGTGCTGAGAGGCATGTTGTCGCCGGAAGAAAGGTTATCCCCGGATGCGCATAAAACAGCATCTTCAAAACTTGCTGCGGCAAAAGAAATTATCCATGGCTTTTTTCAGGAACTGTTCTATGAGCAGGAAAAAATAATCGAAACACAGAGACCGGAGAACATTGTGAAACTATTTCTTCCCGGTACCACCGATGAAGCGCTAAAACAAACACTATCAACACTCGGGTTCAGGGATATCGACATGATTCTAGGATATACAAAACTGCTTCGGGACGGTATACCAAATGCGCGCTACAGTGAGAGGACAAAACGTATATTTAACTGGCTTATCCCTGTATTCCTGAAAGGCGCTTCCGAGACGGTAGACCCGGATGCATCACTCGAACACCTTGTAGAGTTTATGAAGAGGATTGGAGCAAGGGGTATATTCTTTTCACTCCTCAAAGAAAATCCAAAGACGTTGTCAACGCTTATACAGTTTTTCAGCATGTCAGATTATCTTTCCCACCTGCTTATAAACTATCCCGAGTATCTCGATTCACTGGTGCTGGCCAGGTATGTTTCTCTTGAGAGAAGCTATCAGGACATGTACCATGAGCTTTACGACGCCTACCATCAGCTAAAGGATTATGAGGACAAGTTAAGGCTGATAAGGGAATTCAAGATCAAGGAAACACTCAGGATAGGAATAAATGACATAAATGACAATCTGAACATTGTTGAAGTATCCGAACAGCTGAGCAACCTTGCCGATGTAATTATAGGCATAACATTGAAGTTCGTCATAGAAGAACTCGAACCGGCTTACGGGACATTACCCGATATAGAAGAAAACGGCATTGCAGTCATTGGCATGGGTAAACTCGGCAGCAGGGAGTTGAATTATAATTCCGACCTTGATCTCGTCTTTATTTATGACAACGACAAAAAGACAACAAAACAGGTTTCAGCACAGGAGTACTTTTCAAAAATTGTCCAGAGATTTATTACAGCCATAAGCGTATCGACGGAGAGCGGGTATGCATACAACATTGATACAAGACTCAGACCTTCCGGCAATCTTGGTCCTCTCGTAGCGCACATTGACTCATTCACTCAGTACCATAAAGAAAGCTCTATGCTATGGGAAAAGCAGGCCCTGTTGAAGGCAAGGGGCGTATCCGGACCACCAAAGCTTCTGGACAGGATATCCTCAACAATACAGGGCATAACGGCGTCTGTTGAGAGGGATGAAGGCCTCCGGAAGGAAATACACGATATGCGTATGAGACTTGAGAAAAGCGTTCAGAGCGATACAGCCAGCTTTAATTTCAAAAAAGGCATCGGTGGCTTAATGGATATAGAGTTTGTAATTCAGTACCTTGAACTTCTGTACGGAAATGAGGACCCTGCAATATATGAGAAAAATACCTTCCTTGCGCTGGAGGTTCTCATGGAGAAAGGTTACATAAGCAAAAAGGAT
>JAJYJX010000119.1 GCA_021789095.1 bacterium | reverse complement strand
CATATAAACTTGCAGAGGACTTTAACATCTTTTATAACAAAAAACTTACATATCTTAGGTGGATCGCAGGATTGAGCGAATGAGCAAACTTCCTTATTGCATTTTTTTTGGGTAATACAAAAAACTTGTGCATCAATAACAATTATTATCACATTCTTGACGCATTGCATGATACTTGATATTGCTTTTTCATGACTCTGGTTTACGTTCTAATTTTAATTGCTGCGTTTTTGATGGGCTCTTTGCCGACCGGCTACCTGGTTGCAAAAAGCAAGGGCATAGATATTAAGACAGTCGGCAGCGGCAATATAGGTGCAACGAATGTCACCAGGGCTATGGGCAAGGGATGGGGCGCATTCGTGTTGGTCATAGACGCACTAAAAGGGTTTCTGCCCGTATTGTTTGTAAAACTGTATTTCAGATCCCTTGCACAGCCGGACTTCTACGCCCTCATGGCTGTTACAGGTATACTCGCCGTAGCGGGACATGTTTTTACCCCGTTCCTGAAATTCAAAGGCGGCAAAGGCATTGCAACAACCCTTGGCATGCTGATAGCCATAGATCCTGTTTTTGCGCTGGTCGTCCTGATTGTATGGTTGGCTGCTTTCCTTATCACGAGGGTATCGTCTGTCGGAGCCTTGTCCGCAGCCTTGTCCCTGCCTTTCATCGCATGGTTTTTATACCATAATAAGGCTGTCATGGATGTTATGATAACATTCGCTGCCTTTATGACCGTGTTCCTCCTCTTCACTCACAGGGAGAATATAAAACGCTTGTATCTTGGGGAAGAGAAACCTTTTAAAAAGAAATGAAGTGCCCGAATTGTTCTATAGAAATGAATCAGTCTTCCTTAAAAACAGACATGGATGCATACGCCCTTGTCGATCAATGCCCGCAGTGCGGGGGTGTCTGGTTTGATAAGAATGAATTATACCAGTTTGCGACTATCCCTGATAACCTGCTTGAACTGGATCGCAAACTGCTTTCAAAGCCTGTACCTCAAAAAGAAACGCTGCGCTGCCCCAAGTGCAATACAATGCTTACAAAATATAATGATCCCGTATTCAAAAACGTGGTTGTATTCATGTTGTGCAGGAACTGCGAGGGCATATGGATGAACAGCAAAGAAACGATGGACTATGCCGCATTCCGGGGACACTTTGATAAAGACGATGCAAAACAGAGGATAATGGCAATGTACACCGACCCCGGATTTGTCAATAATTTAAGGCAATCACCCGGCGGCTTTGACTTGACACACCTGCCTGACGTAATAATAAAAACTGCGCTGGTTTTAATTCAGATTATGCTTGGGATTATATGAAAAATATTTGTATGGGGAAAAAAGCACATGTTTAAAAAGATTCTGATAGCAAACAGGGGCGAGATCGCAACAAGAATAATAAGGGCCTGCAAAGAAATGGGCATCAAGAGCGCCGTCATCTATACGGAAGAGGATTCTACTGCTCTTTACATAAAAAAGGCAGATGAATCCTATCTTGTCACTCCAGGTCCTATAGAAGCTTACCTGAATATTCACAGGATCGTTGATATTGCACAAAAGATCAGGGCGGATGCAATACATCCGGGGTACGGCTTTGTATCCGAAAACCCCAAGATGGCAGAGCTGTGCGAAAAGAGAGGCATCGTTTTCATAGGTCCTTCCTCCTCTGCAATTGAACTGATGGGTGACAAGCTCAATGCCCGCGAGTTCATGAAAGAACACAACATCCCTGTTGTTTACGGCAGTGATGGACCTGTAGAAAATGAGAAGGATGCCGTGCGATGGGGGAAAGAAATAGGTTTTCCGGTAATCATCAAGGCATCCGGCGGGGGCGGCGGAAGGGGACTCAGGATTGCAAAAACGGAGAACGAACTTATCAGGTACTACTCTCTTGCAAGATCAGAGGCTGAGAAATTCTTCGACAACCCTAAAGTTTTTATTGAGAAATATATCACCAAACCTCACCATATAGAGGTTCAGATACTCGCTGATCATCACGGCAACGTGGTACACATGGGGGAAAGAGACTGTTCCATACAGCGCAGGCACCAGAAGATCATAGAGATTGCCCCATCATTGATCCTCAGTGATAAAAAAAGGCGGGAGATCGGGAGTCTCGCCGTAAAGATAGCAAGGCTTGTCGATTATACAAATGCGGGCACCGTTGAATTTATCGTTGACAGCAACATGAGGTATTACTTTATGGAGATGAATACAAGGTTACAGGTGGAACACCCTGTTACGGAAGCCGTAACAGGTATTGATATTGTAAAGAAGCAGATAGAAATAGCGGCAGGCATGCAGCTCGGCATAAAACAGAGAGACATAAAATTAAAAGGCAATGCAATAGAATGCAGGCTCATAGCGGAGGACCCGCAGAATGCATTCCTGCCAAACGGGGGGAGGATCACAGCATATTATTCCCCGGGGGGTATCGGGGTAAGGATAGACGGCTCGGTTTATAAAGATTACATTGTGCCTGACTATTATGATCCATTGATGCTGAAGTTGACGGTCACAGGAGGAACATGGGAAGAGGCTGTAAACAGGATGAGAAGGGCTCTTGATGAATTTGTCATAAGAGGAATTAAGACGAATATACCCTACCTTCATGCGATAGTCGGCAACGAGGACTTCAAAAGGGGGTATTTCGACACTGAATTCATAAACGAACATCCGGAACTTCTGGATTACCAGAATAAAGTCGACCCGACCGATATGGTAATCGCAGTCGCATCTGCGATAGCCATGCACGAGGGCCTGTAGAACAGGAGAATTTTGTGATAAAGAAAATACACATTACAGACACAACATTAAGGGACGCGCACCAGTCACATATAGCAACAAGGCTAAAGACAGAGGATATGCTCCAGATCTGCGACAGGATGGACATGGTAGGCTTCTGGTCAATGGAGGTATGGGGCGGTGCAACCTTCGATACTGCGATGAGATTCCTCAGGGAGGATCCGTGGGAAAGGCTGAAGGAGCTGAGAAAGGCATTGCCTCATACAAAACTGCAGATGCTCCTGCGGGGACAGAACCTGGTAGGCTACAGACATTACCCTGACGATATTGTATGGAAGTTTGTTGAAAAGTCGGCGGAGAACGGCATTGATATATTCAGGATCTTTGATGCGCTGAATGACATAAGGAACCTTCGTTCATCCGTAAAGGCCGTAAAGCAATTCGGCAAATTTGTAGAAGGCGCCCTGAGCTATACTACAAGCCCGGTCCATACAATAGACTATTTCGTTGACTATGCAAAAGCCCTTGAAGATCTCGGCGTCGACAGCATATGCATAAAAGATATGGCAGGATTGATCAAACCTTTCGAGGCGTTCGAGCTCGTGGGGAGATTAAAAGCGGAGATAAGGGTCCCGCTGCACTTCCATACCCACGATACTGCCGGATTTGCCACAATGTCTATTCTAAAAGCAATTGAAGCAGGCATTGATATAGTGGACACGGCCATATCCCCGTTTGCGTCAGGGACATCCCAAGCACCGACTGAATCAATAGTAGCGGCATTAAAAGATACAGATTATGACACAGGACTGTCACTCGAAATACTGGCTGCTATTGCTGACTATTTCAGGGAAATTAAAAGAAAATACACAGAGTTTGAAAGCGAGTACACAGGTGTCAATACGAAGATCCTCCTGTGGCAGATACCCGGCGGAATGCTTTCAAACCTTGCATCGCAGCTCAAGGAGCAGAATGCACTTGATAAAATAAACGATGTTCTGGATGAAGTCCCGATTGTAAGGAAGGACCTCGGTTATCCGCCTCTTGTAACGCCTACAAGCCAGATCGTCGGCTCACAGGCAACTCTTAATGTCATAAGCGGAGAGAGATACAAGGTAATAACAAACGAGATAAAAAACTATCTTAAAGGGCTTTACGGCAAACCGCCCGGGGAGGTAAGCGAAAATCTCAGAAACCTTGCAATAGGAAACGAGAAAGTTATAGACCGGAGGCCCGCGGATTATCTCGAATCAGAGTTTATGAAACTGAAAGATGATATCGGTGACAAGGCAAAATCAGAGGAAGATGTGCTTTCATATGCCCTGTTCCCCAGCGTTGCCAGCGAATTCTTTGAACTCAGGGAAAAGGGAGAACTGAAGGTCATGATGCCAAGATTCGAGAAACCGGTCACAGAAAAAGAGAAAAAGCACATAGCCCGGCTTGCACCAAGCGAATTCAATGTCAAGCTGCACGGAGAAATGTACCACATAAAGGTAGCCGGTGCGGGACAGAGAACTGAAAATCCGAGGATGTTTTTCGTTTATGTTGACGGAAAACTCGAAGAAGTACTCGTAGAACCGCTTGTTGAGGTAGTAGCCTCGCAGGAAGGCGAATTAATACCGAAGGCGGCAATTAAAACGGAAAGACCCAAGGCAACAGAGATAGGGGACGTAACAACAACTATACCCGGGAAGGTATCATCTATAAAAGTGAAAAAGGGAGAAAGGGTAACGGCAGGCGATACCGTCATGGTTATTGAGGCAATGAAGATGGAAAATGAGATACACACGCCTATGGACGGGATAATTTATGAGATCTATGTAAACGAGGGTGATACTGTAAATCCTGATGAAGCTCTTATACGGGTAAGATAATAAGAATAAGACAGGAGGACTTATGAAAAGAATACCGGCAGTTGCAGGATCATTTTATCCTGCAAATCCTTCAAGTCTCGAAAGGTTCGTAAGGGAATTCTCAACACAGGAAGAAAAACCCATAAAAGCTATTGCTGCAGTTTCACCCCATGCAGGCTATATCTATTCCGGCAGCGTTGCAGGAAAGGTATACTCAAGTATAAAGGTACCTTCGACAGTGATCATAATAGGCCCAAACCATACGGGTTATGGTACAAAGGCCGGGATCATATCTTCAGGGACATTCAGCATGCCGGGATTTGATATGGAGATAGACAGGAAGCTTGCAGCAGCCATCATGCAAAATACAGATCTGATAAGCGAGGACTCCGATTCCCATGCCCACGAACACTCGCTCGAAGTCCAGTTGCCGTTCATACATTACCACAATCCTTCCGCAATGATTGTACCGATATGCGTTATGGGCAGGGGTTATGATTTCATAAGCTCTATAGGAAATGCGATAGCAAAGGCCATAAACGATTCCGGGAAGGACGTACTGATCGTTGCAAGTTCGGACATGACGCATTACGAGTCTGACGACATTGCAAGAAAAAAAGACAAGATGGCAATCGAAAAGATCAGTGAATTTGATCCGCCGGGTCTTCTCAGGGTCACCATGGAAAAGAACATCTCAATGTGCGGCGTAATACCCGCTGCAATAATGCTTATAAGCGCAAAGCAGCTCGGAGCTAAAAATGCAAAGCTTATTGATTACAAGACATCAGGCGAAGTTACACACGATATGGATGAAGTGGTCGGCTACGCAGGCATAGTACTCTATTAACCCGAAAAATGCGTTTGCTTTCTCCTTTTTATCTCTCCATACTGCACTTCTTCCTCTGCTGCATTACCTTTTCCAGCAGGGACTTCGGATAAACATCTCCATCAAGCTGATTCCATGTTGCCTTTGCCGCTGTTCTCATGGTCTTCATGTCAGCATCGTCGAATCGGATATCCTTTAATCCTTCTTTCTTGAAAGCAACCATGCTTTGTTTCTCAAAGGAGACAATATCGCTGCGCCATTCAGGCTCATACATCCTCATAAAGTCCGAGTATAATGTAATAGTGTCGTCGGTAAGCCCCGGAGGGAACCGCTTGCCTGCTTGATCTATCTGCTTGCGGTCAAGGAATATCGCAGCAGGCGAATAGAAAACCGGCGGTGTGACAAAATATCTTAAATATAAGAACGCCTGCACCCCCAGCATCCACACAGGGGGTCCCATGTCCACGTTTACGATGCCTGTTTGTAATGATGAAAGAATATCCGGAACGGCAATCGGGATAGGTTTAATGCCGAGCTGATTCAGGTAGGTTCTTTCTATCCGTCCGAACCATGTTATCACCTTTTGCTGTTTTAATTGAGCAAGGCTCGTTACATCATTCCTGGTGAATATGTAAAAGAACCCTGTATGGATGAGCCCGACAAGCACGTATCCGTGTTTGGTGAATATATCATCTATGTCTTTTCTTAATCCGTCCAAAACACAATCAACCTGTTTGTAGTTATCGAAAAGTAAAGGCAGGGTCAGCACAGACAGTTCCGGTGCGGCATTCATGAATCCCTGTGCAGTACACCCGCATCCCTGCAGTTCTCCGAGACGCATCTTTCTTAAAATGTCCGCATCCTCTCCCATTACCCCGCCCGCATAAATCCTTGCGTTGACCACGCCTCTTGTTTCCCATGCCAGGATCGGTATGGATGTATCTATGGCATCCTTAATCCATGGGGTGTTTGCCGGTGCAAGTGTGCCGATGTTGATCATGACGGGTTCTATCTTCTGCAACTGTTCAACACTTGTGTGATATCTCTTTGCAAGAACATCGATGACCCTTTCCTGTGTTACATCCTTTATCCCGTATTTCCTTTTCAGTTCATTGACGATGTTGCGTGCCACGTTCATGTCCTTTATTTTGAACATTGATGCGAATGTCGCCACTTCATTGTGACTCGCTTGTTCTGAAAATGTTACAGACGGGACAACAGAGATTACAACCACCAGTATACAAACCTTCATAAAAAATCTAAGCATACTTTCCCTCCTCCTGACAGCCCTTATACCAAATATAAGAGCACAACATTTATTGTTATTACTTATACTCTAACAGCACCTGCACGGCCTCCCTTTGAAAAAAATAAGTACCGGTGGAACATATATAATCCACCGGTACATCTATACATTAATTCCATACAGACGGTATTGTTGAAACCAGATGTGTGTATATAGTTGTCGGCACCCCAACTGTATTCAGCCCTAAACCGATTGTCATTACTGTTGTTCCCGACATTGTAAGCGCAAGCCTCCCGTCACCTAAGAATGTTACAGGTCCTGACAACACAACCTTTGTAGGCTGGAAAGAAGCTAACAGGCTTTCTGTAAACGGATCAGATGCAGAAGCAGTTGCTGCCATGTACGTAACAGCAGTAAGCTGCTGTGCTGATGTGTCATAAGCCATATACCCGCATGCAGCGCGTGTACCACAAGGCCAGCCTGCTGCTGCTGTCGGTGTCAGGGTCTGCAATGCAAGCGTAAGCCTTCCTGTTTGTGTTACTAAAACAGGAGGAGGGCCACCTACAAAAACAGGTATTGTTACATTTGTCCCGAACTGCTTAGCACCACCATCCACAACAAACGTCATCTGTGGATTGCCGTATGTATCCACTGTTATACCGGTAACAAGTGCATTGATCCTGCCGCTTAAATAAGAAGGGGTTGACGCAGAAAGTGTTAAACCTAATAAAGTAGCCGGTGCCATAACAATAGCATTCGCAGGCGTTGTAATCTCAGAGCCGCCAGTGCTCTGTGTCTCTAAGAATCCGTCCTGGTTTCTGTCTGCAAAAGGTGAAAGC
>JAJYJX010000118.1 GCA_021789095.1 bacterium | reverse complement strand
CAACCATGAATCCCCGCTGCGCGGCATTGAGTTCGTAACACGAAAGATCACGGATGCAGCGGCAAGAATAAGGTACGGATTACTGAAGATTTTAGAGCTTGGGACCCTTGATGCCTGTCGCGACTGGGGGTATGCTCCCGAGTATGTTGAATCAATGTGGCTTATGCTTCAGCAGAAAAGGCCCGATAATTATGTCGTAGCTACAGGTAAGAACAACAGTGTAAGAGATTTTGTTACTCACGCATTTGAATATGCAGGCTTCAAGCTGGTATGGGAGGGTAAAGGTTACAAAGAGACCGCCAGAGACAGAAAGACCGGGAAAGTCCTTGCGAGAAGCATAAAAAGATTTTACAGACCTGCCGAGGTCAATGAACTCCTCGGTGATTGCACCAAGGCAAAAAAAGTACTCGGCTGGCAGCCCAAAACAAGCTTTAAGAAGCTTGTTGAGATTATGACAGAGGCTGATCTGAACAGGGTCTCCATGTTAAAGAAATGAAGTCCCTTATAACAGGCATAAGCGGGTTTGTAGGAAATTATTTAAAGCAACGTTTACTCTCGCTCGGGAATGATGTTTTCGGCATTGATCATAACTGCCATGATAAAGATACCTTTCAGGCAGACATAACTGATAAAGATAAGCTGAGTAGTATTATAAAAGATGTTCAGCCTGATGAGATCTATCATCTTGCAGGTATCGCAAATGTGGCCCACGATAAGATGAGCGAATATTATACGGTTCATGCTCTTGGTACATTAAACCTTTATGAGGCTGTACAAAAGGCAGGTATCAATCCAAAGATTTTGTATGTAAGCACATCGAATGTATACGGCATCGTATCTGAAAAACATCAGCCTATAACAGAAAACCAGCCTCTTGTCCCGGCCAATCATTACGGAGCAAGTAAGGCTGCAGGGGAAATGATCTCTTATAAGTATATCGCAGATGGCCTGAACATCGTCATCACTCGTTCTTTTAACCATACCGGGCCTGGACAATCTGAATCATTTATCATACCGAAACTGGTCAGAGCATTTGCCTTAAAACAGCCTGCCCTCGAGCTTGGAATTACGCACACAAAAAGGGACTTTACCGATGTGCGGGATGTTGTAAGGGCATATCATATTCTTGTGCAGAAAGCACGATCCGGAGATGTTTATAATGTCTGCTCCGGCAAGGCACATTCAATCGATGAAATTATTAGTTATCTTACGAATCTGACCGGCCATTCGATCCGGATCAAACATGCGGACTCATTAAAACGCTCTGTTGATCCCCTGCTTTTTGTCGGTGATAACCAGCGCTTAAAAAAGCTCGGCTGGTCAGAGGAAATACCAATAGAACAAACTATAAAAGACATGATAAATGTTTATAAACAGCCGCACAACGGATAAACCCAAAATATAATAAGAAAATTTGCTTGTTCGCTCACTGCACAAACTTTCTTATTTTCAAATGTATTCGGGGATAAATAGATTTCTGTCTTTTTTATGTATGTTGCCCGGAGGCGCAAAATTGTGGGCACGCCTTCTGCGGAAACAGGTACGTCTGGTCCAGCACACATATACCTGCCTCCCCTCGTATGGAAGAATAAGCCGAGCTCAACGACCTCAAGCCGGGCAGCAGCTGCTCGACCTCTTCTGCTTTGTTCTTGAAATACCTGCAGTCACGACACGTTTGCATGTTCTGTTCAGTTTGTACGTGCATGTCCGTTGTTATTCCATACTCGACCAGTAACTGCCGAGAATAATTACAGACAACAGAAAGCCCAGCAAAACATTAACAACTACCCCGGATGTAAACGCGAGAAACGGTTTTCTGCCTGCCGCAGTCAGCTCCCCGAACTTTGTTGTAAGACCGATGCTCAGGAAGCAGAAGATAAACAGCCATAACCTGAGGTCGGATACAGGTGCAACAAGCATTGGTTTCAACAAGCTGTTGTATTCCACAAGTGTGTAAAAGCTTGATATGAGCGTAATGAGCATTGATGCAACAAAAAAGCCAAGTACGAATTTCGGGAACCTCCACCATATCTCCTTTAGCTCTGGTTTCTCAGAACTGTTTGCCTTTTCCCATTTAACGCATGAAATCACTGCAAAGATGAACGACCATATACCGACCCATATGTCCCTGCCAATGACCTTCATCAGGGTAAACGCCTTTATTGCGGCATCTTCATTGCCGACCATGCGGCCATAAGCAGAAGCAGCTGCAAACCCTGCGGCATCTGCGAACTCCGACGTACCGACCCATGCACCGCCTATGCCGGGATGAAGATGCAGAAGTCTGAATACGAAAGGCAGCAGGAATATCATGATAATTGCCCATACAATTACAAGCGTTATGGTTATAGAGACGTCTTCCTTTTTTGCCTTTACGGCCCCACCGACCGCGATAGCTGCCGATACACCGCAGATCGCTCCGCCGACGCCCAGCACGGCGCTCAACTTCTTATCAAGCTTGAAGACCTTTGTACCTACAAAGTATATGGTTAAACATGTTGCAAGGGATATTATCGTGGCCTGAATCACAGCAACAGGCCCTGCCCAGAATATGAGTGTAAAAGGCAAGGTCGCTCCCAGCAAAACGATACCCGTTTTTATATAATACTCAACCCTGAAACCTGCCCCCAGCCATTGAGGTAGTTTACCTGTATTGGATATTATCAATCCTACAAGCAGTGCTACAAGGGGCGCTTCAAAACCGTAATAACTTGCGGGTTTCCATTGCCCTATTATCAGAACTACCAGGGAAAGCAGATACAGAAATACAAAAGACGGGATAAAGTCCTTTTGTTTTATTCCCATGATGCCTGTGCTTACGCTGAATATCGCAAGCCATACAACAAACTGGATACCATACCAGACGACGTTGGCTTTGAAATGTCCGAATAACTGGCCGAAGCTGTCCCAGCGGGGCGGTAATACTGCAAGGGGACCCAGCGTGCCGTGCGCTGCGAAAAAAAGAAGTGCGATAACTATGATGCCGATACCGAGCCAGATAGCCCACCAGTCCTCTTTCAGCCACAGTTCTTTCCATCCCATTGATGAGGTTGTTGTTTGATGATTCGTCATAGTAACCTCCTTAAAAAAGACTTCTTTTAGCAGACTATATCACCACATCATTATGAAGGAATTCGCCTGTCGCGGAGATTTAAGAATCTGAAACTGAGCATTAAGTATAATGATAAAGTTTAAATTTTAAGTCAATCTTTACCGATAAAAAGGTACTTTAATAGCTGGAAAAATATATTTTGTATTATACTTTCTCCCACGGAAATGCTTTTAAAATAAGTAACTTAAATAAAGTATATTGTATACAAAATATCTTGACATAAACTGCTTTGTATTTTATTATAAAAATGGGTTGAAGTTGAGTATCACTGGATGAAAGGAGATTTGTATGGATTTCACCGCCTTCTTCCGGCGAGTACCCATATGAACTGGTTCCATAATATTTTTCATAAAGAAAGGGAGAACCCAGGAAAGCTCCTGAGCGACATTCAAGAGAAATTTTTCATATTTCTTAACATCCTTGAGAAGAACAATCAGATCCTTAAAACCATCGGTGACATGGAGGAAAAATTACAGGGTGATTATCTGTTCGATATCAATTACATAATCTCGAGCCTTTCAAAAATAAGATCCGGCGTCAAAGATATAATAGATCAACTTATCACTATAGGCGGACAGCGGTATAGTCCGCTGGAAAAACAGCTCCAGGCCATAAACAATGATATTGACTGTATGATCCCCGTAAACAAGGCAGTTGTTAAAGACGATTTTACCATCCCGATTGAGGAGCTGTCGGGGAAAAGGTCTGTAAGCGTTGGAAGCAAGATTGCTCAACTCGGCGAGTTAAAATCAAAGCTTGGCCTCGCCGTACCAGAGGGTTTTGCCATAAGTGCATGGTCGTACAAGCATTTTGTTGATGCAAATTCGCTCCAGGAAAAGATCAATAAAAGCATAAATAAACTTGATATAAAACACTACAATGATCTTGTACGCATCAGCAATGAAATTCAGGGCATGATCAAATCAAACCCCGTACCGGACGACCTTGTCTCTGCAATACAAAAAAGATATAAAGAGCTTAAAGAGCGATCCCATGCAAAAGGGGTTTCCCTGCGTTCTAGTGCCATAGGTGAAGACACATCACTCAGTTTTGCAGGCCAATATGCCACATTTCTTAATGTCCGCGACAACGAATTGATAGACAAGTACAGGGAAGTACTGGCAAGCAAGTTCACACCGAAAGCCATCTACTATTTCTTGAGTCATGCCCTTTCTGAATCAGAACTGGCCATGGGTGTTGGCTGCATGGCTATGGTAGATGCTTCGGTAAGCGGCGTAATGTATACCCTCGATCCGGTACATCCTGAAAAAGAATGCCTTGTGCTTAACTCGATTTACGGGCTGGGAAAGTACCTTGTGGACGGAACAATAATGCCCGATGTTTTTAAAATATCCAAAAAAGACATGACCGTTAAAGAAAGCCTCACTGCTGTAAAGCCGGTCCGTCTTGTTATGGGCAGCAATGGCGGAACAGTTGAAGAACCGGTTCCGGCATCTGAGCAGAACATGCCGTCTCTGAACGATGAACAGATCAAATTACTCACCGACATTGCGATGAGGATCGAAAATCATTATGGCTGCCCTCAGGACATAGAGTGGGCAATCGATCAAAGCCGCAGGCTGTTCCTGCTCCAAACCCGGCCACTGAGGGTTATAAAGGCAAGACCTCCTGTTTTATCTCCGGACACATCAAAACTTGAAGCGCTGCTTTCAAACGGTATAACAGTATGTCCCGGTGCAGGGGCAGGCAGGGTTTTCCACGCACATTCCATTCAGGACCTTTCAAACATTCCTGATGGAACCGTGCTGGTTGCAAACAATCCATTCCCGGGGCTTATAACCGCTATGGGCAGGGTAAATGCAATAGTAACCGAATCCGGCGGTATTGCAAGCCATATGGCAACTCTGGCGCGTGAATATCGTGTTCCAACACTATGCGGAGCAAGGGGGGCAATGGGAATTGCTTCCGGAAAGCCTGTTACCGTGGACGCAACAGGCGGAATCATATACGAAGGAATACACAGGGATTTGATTGACGCAAGACGGCCTGATTACGAGTTTTTCGATCAAACAGCGATCTTTGAACTTCTTAAAAACATTTTAACAAAGATATCGCCTTTAAGCATGATTGATTCAACCGCTCCGAGCTTTCAACCGGAAAACTGCAGGACATTCCACGACATCACACGCTTTGTCCATCAGAAAGCAATGGAGGAGATGTTTACAACGGCAACGGATGTAGGGTTCAGGGAAGAAATCGGATTGAGACTGAAAAGCGATATTCCATTGGCCATGAACGTTATCTACATCGATCGCACGGTGTCCGGTTCCATCCGGGAAAAATCGCTCCCGGACAATGAAATAGATTCCGTGCCCATGAACGCCTTCTGGAGCGGCGTAAAAGAAGAAGGCTGGCCATCTGCCCCGCCCGTCAATCTTATGGGTATGGTTTCGGTGCTGTCCACCCAGATGCTCAGAGGGGAGAGGTATGGGTTTTTGGAAAAAAGCTTTGCGATCCTCGGCAAGGAATACATGCTTTTAGGCCTATACATGGGATATCATCTCAGTACCATAGAGGCGATGTGTTCTGACGATCTTGATAAGAATTATATAAGAATGCAGTACAAGGAAGGCGGTGCCTCCCTTGACAGGAGAATACGGCGTATCAGCCTTTTGAAGGATATTCTTTCCTGCATGGGATTCGAGAATTTCAGTGAATCTGATTTTCTTGATTCTATGCTCTATCATACGGACCGCCAGTCCATCATTGAAAAGCTGCACCTTCTGGGCCGTATTTCTATGATGTTCAAACAACTTGATATGGCACTTTCAAACGATTCTGTTACAAGGTGGTACAGGGATGATTTCGTGAAAAGATTGAACCTTAGCAAAAATAACAGCGGATAAAATATATGAACCCGTTGATCCTCAGGCTTAAAGCATTCTTTAACACCCTTCTCACATCACGTTACCTCGCTATAATTAGTCTTGTACTATTCCTCCTCACCATCGCAACGGAATTTTTCCTGGTTTATCAGAACGCAAGCATCATGCGTCATCAGATAAACGATGATTTTAACCAGCAGCAGCTTATTCTTGCCCGCCAGTCAGCCTCCCATATACAGGTGAATCTTGGTGACATTGAGACAGGCATACAGAGTTTAAAGCAACTCATCAAAGGAAGTACCCGTGATTCTTTCGAAGAGGCAATGAAGGTAGTTTTCGAAGAAAACCAGTCAAAAGGACTTATGGAGATTGGTTTTGTTGACAGCAAGGGTAATACATTCGAGGTAAACAGTCATTCCGGCGCAGGACTGGCAACCCTTGAGAAGGTCGCGAAAGATATTCATCGCGGCGATATGGTCCTCGGTCCCCTGAGCGTGGAAGGGGCGGCCGGGGAGCCGACCATCACGGGTGCGTTTTATATAACTATAGATTCCACGGGTACAAAAGTAACCCCCGTTAGAAAGGCAGGGCCTTCTAACGGGATAAAATTACTTTTTGCAAAATTAGATATTTCTAAACTTGTAAGAACCGTAACAAGCAATATACGGTCGGGTAAAACAGGATATGCCTGGGTTATTGATGAAACAGGCATGTTCCTTTACCACCCGGAAAAAGAGTTTATCGGGAAAGACGCCTTTTCGGTCAGAAAAGAGCGCAAACCCTACATAACCTTCACCCAGATCAATCAGATTATGAAGGATCGCATGCTCAACGGCGAGGAAGGCACCGGCATATATGTCAGCGGCTGGCATAGGGGAATTCATGAAGGCGAGATTACAAAATTAATAGCATTTACGCCTGTTAAGAGCACGCTGCTGCCTGCCGGACATATGTGGTCAGTGGCCGTGGTTGCACCGATCACGGAAGTGGCTGAAGCAGTCCATTTGATGTATGTGCGACACTTTGCTGCAGAGGCAGCGCTGATTGCAGGTATGTTTTTGTTTGGATTCCTTATAATCACTTACCAGCAGAGGATATCACGCGCACTGAAGGAACAGGTAAGTGAAAAAGAGAGGTACCTTTCCAACATTCTTCAGAACTCGGTTGATGCAATCATCTTTATAGACAACAATAATAAAATACAGACGTGGAATAAAGGGGCGGAATTGATCTTCGAGTACAGTGCAGAGGAAATGATCGGCCAGAGCTTTCATAATCTCATACCGCCCGAGCTTGATGCAGAAATGGAGTTAAAGGACATTGAAAGGGAAGTTGCAACAAAGGGCTATGTAAAGGATTATATCGCGCCCCGCATAACAAAAAGCGGCAGGCGCATCACTGTTGATATTTCCCGTACATTGGTTCGGGCAAAGGACGGCACGAGTATCGGCAGCACTGCTATCATAAAGGATATAACCGAGAAAATGGAGTTGGAACACCGCATCTACAACACGGAAAAGCTTGCCTCCATAGGCACCCTTGCAGCAGGCGTTGCACATGAGATCAATAACCCCATG
>JAJYJX010000117.1 GCA_021789095.1 bacterium | reverse complement strand
GGGGAGGGTTGCAGGGATGGGAAGTAGGATTGTGTTGTTTGATGAATCGGACCGCTAAAAATAATAGCGGTTTAATCACAAGATTTAAAGTATATTATGGGAATGTTTAACGGCCTATTTCTTCGCAGCAAACTTCTTTGAAAGGTCAATCCCGTGTTCTTTGGCATACTGCTCCACAATTTTGTTTTTCTGGATCTTGCCTGTTGCTGTTTTGGGAAAGGATTCTGAAAAGATAAACTGCCTTGGTATCTTGTAATCAGCGACCTTCTCCTTTAAAAACGAAGTCAGCCCTTCTGCCGTTGCCTGCATGCCCTGTTTTAAAACGATAAAGCCGAACACCTCTTCCCCCCATTTCGGGTCGGGTATGCCCACTACAGCCGCCTCCTGGACATTTGGATGTCTGTAAAGTACCTCTTCTATTTCTTTTGGATAGATGTTCTCGCCGCCCCTTATGATCAACTCTTTCTTCCTGCCAATAATGTAGAAATATCCTTCTTCATCTGAATAGCCAAGATCGCCTGTATGCAGCCAGCCGTCTTTTATCGTTGATGCTGTTGCTTCCGGATTCTTGTAATAACCTGTCATCACTACATCACCTTTGATACAGATTTCACCGATCTGCCCCCGGGGAAGTTCCTTGTTGTTGTCATCCATAATCCTCGCGTCCTGACCGTTGAGCGGTTTTCCGATAGAGCCTATCTTCCTTTTGCCCTTCAGCGGATTGATGATGCTTGCGCAG
Source organism: bacterium (assembly GCA_021789095.1). GTDB lineage: Bacteria > JAMCPX01 > JAMCPX01 > JAMCPX01 > JAMCPX01 > JAJYJX01. The sequence continues at coordinate 7,338 of JAJYJX010000117.1, read as the reverse complement.
GTCGCTTCCGACAAGCCGTAGCCTTCGAGAATGAACGCCTTGTATTTTTTCTCGAACGTGTTGAATACCTCGACAGGCATGGGCGCTGCGCCGCATATTACAAACCTCAGGGATGAGAGGTCGTATTTATCAGCCTCAGGCAGGCTGTTCAGTATAGCATAAACAGTTGGCACACCACTGAATGTTGAAGGCTTATACCTGTCGATTGCTGGGAGAAAATCCTTTGGAGAGAACCCTTCCATCAGTATAAAGCTTGCGCCTGCATACAGGGGTGAAATCACTGTTACCACCTGCGCATTGCAGTGGAACAGCGGGAGGATCAGCATGGCCCTGTCCTTTTCTGAAAACTCGGCTGCCTCCGCAATCTGATGTGCGTTGGCCATGTAATTGCGGTGGGTATCAATGACGCCTTTTGGATAACCTGTTGTACCGGATGTATATATGAACGATGCATAGTCATACTCATCAACATCCACGTCGGGCAGGGACGCGTTATCGGAGATAATCCTTTCGAATGGTATAATGCCTGCCTGCTCCTTTTGATCGATGACAATAACATGCTTTACCAGGGACATGTCTGTCCTTATCTTTGATACTGTTTCCTGAAAAGTACCGGTTGTGATAATGGCATTTGCCTCTGAATTATTTATAATATACTTGATTTCTTCAGGCTTGAACTGCACATTTACAGGCACCATCACTGCACCGATCTTCATCAATCCGAACCATGTATAAACAAACTCGGGCCTGTTCGGTACAAGCACTGTCACCCTGTCGCCCTTTTTAATTCCGAGAGTCAGTAAGCCGTTTCCTATCCTGTTTGAAAGGTCGTTTATCTCACCGTAGGTTTTTGTTATGTCTCTGTAGTACATGAATACCTTGTCAGGCATTGCCCCTGCCTGCACTGAAATAAGCTCCTTTATCGTTTTGAATTTGTACATTATTATCCCTAGGGTCTTTTCTTTATCCATTCCAGCAGGTCAGACAGGGGCTTCTGCTTTTCAATTTCATTGAAGATCTCATGGTAATATCCCTGATACAGTATGTAGGTTTTGTCTTTTGAGCCTGCATGCTCGTAGAACCGCCTGGATACCTGCGGATTTGTAAGCGCATCTTCACTGCCGTGCATGATCAAACAGGGTATTTTAAGCTTACCGGCATTCGCGTTTGTATCCTCCATTGCCTTTGTCATTTCAACGTACCATCGTGCACTTACCTTTGTATGGACAAGCGGATCATTGTTATATGCATCTACAACAGCCTTATCATGCGATAGCTTGTTAGTGTCTATCTCGTTGTTCATGGATAATCCAGGCGCCAGATTGGCAAGAAACCTGCCGATCATGCCTTTGATCTTTGGTACCTGTACATTGACTCCGAGCAGCGGTCCCGACGATATCACACCGGCCAGTCCTTCGGGCCTGTATATTGCGTATCTCAACGCGATCAATCCGCCCATACTGTGGCCGAGGAGAAACGATTTGCCCTTTACAAAGGGCTGCATCTCCTTCCTGAGTTTGTCAACATCGTCAAGGTATTCATCGAAACTCATAACATGTCCCCTCTTGCCTGTTGATTTCCCATGCCCGCGCAGATCGAGCAGGAACAGGTTATAATCTTTAAGGGTGTTTATTACGTTTCCATACCTCCCGCTGTGTTCCCCGAGCCCATGAACAATGAATACGGAGGCCCCTGGCCGGTCAGCAGGGATGTATTTGTAGAACAACTCTGTGCCGTCTTTGGCTTTTACAAAGCCTTCTTTATTTTCGGACATGTCAGTCTCTGCCTAAAACAGCTTGTCGGTCTCGGAAAGCAGTTTTTTTGCCTTCTCCTGCTCCACTTTTTGATCCGGTTCGATGCCCGGTATCACATCGGCAGGCTTTGACAGCACGTAATCAAGCAGCTGCTTGAATAAAGCCTTGTCCTTCATCTTTACTGCGTAGTTCTCGGCCATCAATACCCTTGTTGCAAAATAATCAGGGGCAATGCTCAGGGATTCGTCAAACAGCTCCTTTGATTTTTTCATGCTTCCGCCGAAAAAAGATGGCGCAATTGCATAGTATGTTCCAAGCCATCTCGGAGGACCGCCATAGAAATAGTTCTTGTCCATCGTATAGACATGCTCTATCATTCTTTTTGCCTTGGTTGAATATTCAAGTGTAGAGAATATTCCTTTCATCTTGGCCCATTTGCCGATCGATGCGCCTGCCCAGTATATCGCACTTTCGTAGCTTTTGCCCAAATGCTGTGAAGCAACATCAATCGTCTTGCCTTCGTCCTTATAAAGTTTTTTAAACGTAGGATCCGTTTCCATCGCTTTTATGCCCCATTCGAATCCCTTATAATAGGTGTTGAGTTTGTCGTCGCCGCTCAGGAATGAGTCGGCAAGGAAATAATAAGCCCTGCACAGGTGCTCTGCAGTTGCGTAGGACGGTGATTCTGCATAAGCCTGCTCGTAAAGCGAAATTGACTTTTGCAGTAAAGCCTGATCCCCGCGCTGTTTCCACAGCGCATTGGCCTGCTGTAGTACGGATTGCCCCGTTATGTATTGACCCGATGTCTGGTCTGCGGATGCAGGATACGACGATAATACAATACCGACCATGCCGATTAACAAAAGAACCTTTTTCATACAAACCTCCTTTTACACCGTTCGTCCCGCCTTTTGCGGGCTGACGGAGTCTACTTCAACAAATCTTTTGTGGATAAGATTGTTATGTTTGATCCCGACAGCACCTTTTCTGCTGTCTCATTATTATCGAACCTGAATACAAGTATGACCTGTTCATGCGGGCTTGCTGCATAAGAGTAAAGGTATTCTATGTTGATCCCCTGTTTTTCCAGGACGGACAGCACCTTGAAAAGACTGCCGGGCTTGTTCGCGATCTTTACCGCAATAACGTCAGTTGTTCTTGTTATGAATCCGCCATGCTTTAATATATCGAGCGCCTTCTCGTTGTTATCTGTTATCATTCTTACAATGCCGAAATCAGGCGTATCCGCTATGGTGATTGCCCTTATGTCAATGCCTGCATCCCTTAACAGGGCCGTTACATCTTTTAGCCTTCCCCTGGTATTTTCTATAAATACTGATATCTGTTCCGCCATAGAGCATCTCCGGTCTTTTGTATATAGAATAAAAATAGTGGCAATTCAAGTACATTTATAGGTTATGTCAAACAAGGCAGGCTGGCTTAGAATTGTCGTTCAAAGGCATCTTTTCCCTTAGAAGGGGATAGGGGAGATTAAACGGGACTTTTTTAAGTGGTAAGCAAGATTGACTCATGGCTAAAAAGGATTATGCTTTTAAAAAGCGGGAGGTACTATGGCTTCAAAAATAGAGTTTTTACGTACGCCCGATGAATATTTTAAAAACCTCAAAGATTACCCGTTTTCCCCGCATTATGTTGAAGTTGACGGGCTGCGCATGCACTATGTGGATGAAGGACCGGCCAGCGCAAAGCCTGTGCTTATGCTGCATGGCGAGCCTACATGGAGTTATCTTTACAGGAAAATAATGCCGCCTGTTGTCAGTGCCGGGTTCCGCGCAATTGCCCCCGACCTGATCGGGTTTGGCAAATCGGACAAACCTGTCCGCATGGAGGATTACACATACCAGAGGCATGTCGACTGGATTAAAGGGTTTATAAAATTGCTTAGCCTGAAAGAGATAAACCTTGTCTGTCATGACTGGGGCGGACTTATAGGGCTGCGGCTTGCAGGGGAGGAGCCGGGGCTGTTTTACAGCATAACAGCGTGCAATACCTTCCTTCCTACGGGAGACATCCTTCCCGGCGAGGCATTCCTGCGATGGCGCGACTTCTCGCAAAATACATCGGAATTCCATAGCGGAGGCATCGTAAAAGGCGGCTGTCTGAATGATCCGCCGCCTGAGGTTATTGCTGCATACGACGCACCGTTTCCTGATGACAGGTACAAGTCCGGAGCGCGAAAGTTTCCGGCTCTCGTTCCCATCTCCCCCGATGACTCTGCCTCTGAACCAAACAGGAAGGCATGGGAAATACTATTCAAATGGATGAAACCATTTCTGACGGCATTCAGCGATTCTGACCCGATAACCAGGGGCGGTGACGTATTCTTCCAGCAGTCTGTGCCCGGTACAAAAGGACAGCCGCACACAACCATTAAGAACGCCGCGCATTTCCTCCAGGAAGATAATCCTGTAGACCTGGCATCAGTGATAGTACAGTTCTTAAAAAGCCTGGGTTAACGCAAACAACCTTCACTATTGAACTTTTGGGCTAAATTCCCGGGTTGATCAGAACAGCATGAATGGAGACAGGGGTTCATGGGAGAGTGGGAGCTTTGTGACTTCATGCCAGGTTAAAATAAAATGTTTAATCTCCTGATCACCGGTCAATAAAAATGCTTCAGTGAATACCCACTTCTGGGCCATGACGTTCCCGTCATACAATTCTATAGTCCGGGGAAGTATTATGTCTGTATCGGTATACCTTTCCGCTTGCAGGCGTGCAAATCCGCTTTCACTATTGGGCTTTGCGGTCCTTATCGGGCCTTCCATAAGCTTTGCGCTGTCCATATAGTCTTTAACAACAGCCTCTGTATAGACATTGTTGTATTTTATCCTGAACATTATAGGGACTGTTTTTTCATTATCTATGAACAATTGATCATTATCATTGCCGATAATGTAAGCAGCCCTGTCGTTTGCAAGACCGTATGCTGTAAATTTTAAATCCAGTCCCATATCTGTAAATGTCTGCTGTGGAGTACCTGACAGGTAGAGCCCTGTCAATAATGCAAGCAGGTTGTTTCTCGAGAAGATAACGGGTATTGTCTGCAATTTTACATTATTTATGAGTATGGTCTGTTGATTCCTTTCATTTATAATGTTTACATGGGCTTTCGGGAAGATGTAGCTCTGCATTGAGTAACCCGAAGGTGTGACAATCATCCTGAGTGGCACGGCACGGTTTATATAATCACCGCTTAGATTAAAAAAGGCGTTTCCCTGCAATACAAGGGCATTAAAATGCTTGTCGGCTTTCATTAACCCGGCCATTTTATATGCAGGTATGATGAAGGCGGTCAATGACAGGAAAGCAGCCAGGACCAGAATGAGGCGCTTTATTTGATATATCCGGCCATGCATTCGAGAAGCTTGTCCTTTATCTCCGGTCTTTTCATTGCATACGCGATATTGGCAAGAAGGAAGCCGAGCTTATCTCCCCCATCATACCTGTCACCTTCAAACCGATAGCCGATCATGCCCTTTTTCATCAGCAGCACCTTCAATCCGTCTGTGAGCTGGATCTCGCCACCGGCTCCAGAGGATGTGTCCTCGAGTATCTCAAAGATCTCCGGAGTAAGTATGTACCTTCCGATAATTGCAAGATCCGACGGTGCTTTGTCAGGTGACGGCTTTTCGACAACGTCTTCGAGCATGTATATACTGTTGCCTGCCTGTTTGCCCTTTATTATACCGTACCTGGATACATCTTCCCTGGGCACTTTTTGAACGGCAATTACGGGCTTGCCGTATTTCTCATAAACCTCGCTCATCTGTAAAAGACACGGTTTCTCCGAATCTATGATATCATCGCCGAGGACCACTGCGAACGGTTCGTCGCCAATCAGGTTCTTTGCCTGCAGTACAGCGTGTCCCAGGCCGAGTGGTTTTTTCTGCCTTATGGATACGATCTTTATCATTTCAGATAAGCCGTCTATAAGAGAAAGCAGTTCATTGTTGCCTTTTTTTCTCAGGGTGTCCTCAAGCTCATAGTTAATGTCGAAGTGGTCCTCTATGGCCTCTTTGCCGTGGTTGACTATCAGTATAACAAACTCGATACCGGATGCTTTTGCCTCTTCCACTATGTACTGGATCATGGGCTTGTCAACTATGGGCAGAAGTTCCTTTGGCACTGCTTTTGTAACAGGCAAGAACCTCGTTCCGTATCCTGCTGCAGGTATCACTGCCTTTTTGATCTTCATGTAATGCCTCCGTTATTGATGAATTGTTCAAGTTTATCTTTTATTAAATTTTTATCAAGCAGATATTCTGTTTTTACATGCTTGAGCGATGCGAAGATTGCGTCCTTGATCAAGGGGTGTTCTTTCTCGAGCTCTGATATAATCCTCCTTACTTTCTGCCTGTTCGTCAACTGTGGAGACATCGAGACAGGACATTGTGGATCGATCAGAGGAGCCTCAAGGCTTGAAGCGTAATCAAGTGCGTCCTTTGCCTTAACGTATATAAGGGGCCTTATCACAGTGACCGTGTAGTTATCCGACACGCTCAATGCGGGCATTGCCTTTAATTGCCCGTTAAAGAATATATTGAGAAGGAGTGTTTCTATAAGATCGTCCATGGTATGGCCAAGCGCGACCTTATTGCAGCCAAGTCTTGAAGCAATATTGTACAGCAGTCCCCTCCTGAGCCTCGAACAGAGCGAACAGAGGAGTTTTCCTTCCCTGTTGTTCATAAGCGCAATCTGCATGATCCTGGTATGTTCAACAATGTATTCATGCCCGTGTTGTTTTAAGTATGATTCTACAAGCCCGCTTTTCATTCCTGATGCGCCGGTGTCTATATGGGCGGCAATAATCGAGTATCTGACAGGCGCCCTGCGCCTCAGCTTTTCAAGAACATCAAGCAGTGTATAGCTGTCCTTGCCGCCTGATACTGCAACAAGTATCCGGTCATCGTTTTTTATAAGGCCGAAATCTCCTACGGCTTTGCCGACCTGCCGTACAACATTATGTAAATTGTCTCCCATAATGATAGATATACTATCATGAAACCGTGGAAAAGTAAACCCCGTTAGAAGTTCATCCGGTTATAAACCGTAGACGCTGTGGACAATGTGCCCCTGTAGAAAAAATTTCTAACGGGGTAAACCCCTTCCGGAATATATCTATTGATAAATTCTAAGTTTGATTATATTTCCTGGAACAGGCATGGTTGATGTAATACTGATACATGGACTGTCGGGCAGTACAAAGGATATGGATTATGTTGCCGGCAGAATAGGTGTGTCCGGTTACGGTGTTTTTAACATTGCGCTGCCAGGGCACGGGACAGTCCCGGAGGCATTGCTCTCTGTTACAATGCAGGACTGGATAGATGCGGTTGAAAGCCGGGTCAGTGCCTGTCCAGACGGTGTTTTTATAATAGGACAGTCCATGGGTGCGCTCCTTGCAATAAACAGTGCGGTAAAACACCCTGGAAAGGTAAGGGGCATTGTGCTGCTGGCGCCTGCCATAAAGCTTTACGGTGCATTCAACAGGTTCTTTATGTATTTGATCTACGCATATTCAAGGGTCCTTCCGCTGCCGCACATTTATTACGTAAAAAAC
>JAJYJX010000116.1 GCA_021789095.1 bacterium | reverse complement strand
ATAAGCTGATGCCGAACCTTGTTGCCCTGGATTTCTTCAGTACCCCTGACGAATTGATTACAACAACAGAAACCGCGGCCTCTTCGTAGGAAGGCCTTTCAACTTTTATTATTCTTTTATCAACGTGCGCTGCATCTACCATGCTTGTCACGGTTTCAAGCTTGTCCTCCCCTGAAACAGTTTCTATGTGCCTGTCATAAAATGCTTCTGGTGCAAGCATGTCGGGTTTATTTTCAGGGAACAAGAACCGTTGTTTGTCCATTATCGTGCCGCTGTCCAGCGCCCTTTTAAATGTCTCTTCTACGGCGATATCGGAGAGTTCGAAACTGAATGAGAATCCGAGACGCTGTTCTTTGAGAGTTCTTACGGCAACTGCGTGTTCTTCGTCGGCCTGAAGATTTTCTATGGACTTTTTATCTCCTGTAGAAATGGACAGTTTTTTTGTTTCTGCTACATAGGCCTCATAGCCGTCTGCACCGTGCTCTTTTGAAAGTCTTAAAAGTTTGTCTGCAATTCTGTCTATGTTATTATCAAGCATACGCCGGTATTGTTTCCTCTCCCAGTCCGCCCGGTTAAAAAGATCCGCACATACGTTTTCTGCCTTCCATGATAAACTCTTGATGTATCATGGTATGTCCGCCGCTGATGGTACTGCTTTTAACAGGGTAAACAACCTCTGTTCCCTTAGCTTTAACCACTTTATAAGTTTTTTCAACATCTTTTGTATTCCTTATCTCGCTACGCAGGCCATGGGGAATGTGGCTTTGGCATGGTCTGGTTTTATACGCCATTAACCCCAAAAATGCATTTGAAAATAAAGAAGTCAGCCAGAGACTGGTCCCCTCCAAAGGCGGATGAGCATAGGGTTCAAGTCCTTTGGCTGATTTGTGTAGTGAGCGAGTGGTTTGTCATACCCACGAAAGTGGGAATCCATGTCTTAAATATATCTTTTCTGGATACCCGTTTTCGCGGGTATGACAGAGGAAACAACTGCATGCAAAAACAAAAAGACAAAGGGCCTGTAAATAAACTTACGAATGTGTACTATGGTGACCTGGGGGTATTTCTTTTTTCCGGAACTTATAATTGATTATATTTCTCGATATGCCAAGTATTTCTGCAGCCTTTGTTACATTCCACTGCGTTTTCTCCAGTGCTTTCTGTATTATCCTGTTTTCTATCTGGTTCATAATCTCATCAAGCGGCTCTTTTGCCTCAAGGACTGTTTTTACAATACCGTCAACATCCGGATATCTGACATTAATATCTGAAAACCTCGGCAAAAGAACGGCGTTCTCTTTTATCTTTTCACCATCCGTCAGAATTACAGCCCTCTCTATAACATTCCGCAGTTCCCTTACATTTCCGGGCCAGTTATACTCTATCAATACCTTCATTGCATCTTCTTCGATACTTTTGATCCTTTTTTGCATCGTTTCACTCATTGATTTTATAAATTCATTGACAAGAACCGGAATGTCTTCTTTTCTGTCCCGCAACGGTGGCAGTTTTATAGGCATTACGGAGATGCGGTAGTACAGATCTTTCCTGAATTTCCCTTTATCCGTGAGCGCCTTCAGATCCGTATTGGTCGCAGCGATAAACCTTATATTACACTTTATTTCTTTTTCCCCTCCGAGTCTCATGAATATTTTTGATTCTATGACCCTTAATAATTTTGCCTGAAGGAGCGGGGTAAGTTCTGATACCTCATCAAGGAAGACAACACCCCCGTCCGCAAGTTCAAGCAGGCCTTTCTTTCTCTTTTTTGCATCCGTGAAGGCGCCGGGCTCATAACCAAAGAATTCTTCCTCAAGCAACTGTTCGGGTATTGCAGCACTATTTATCGGTATAAACGGCCCTTTTGCCTTTTGTGACGCCCTGTGTATGAAATTTGCCAGCAATTCCTTCCCTGTTCCGCTCTCGCCCTCAATCAGTACTATGGTTTGGTCTGCCTGTGCAATGCGCATTGCAAGTGCGTATGCATCTTTTATCTTTTTTGATGTTCCGATGTGATAGTTCAGCTTGATCTGCTGGCTCTTGCTCCGCAGTACGTCGAGCTCTCTTTTCATTTTTACTTTTTCCACAACCTTGTTTATCGTTATCTCGAGTTCTTCAAGTTCAAAGGGTTTGACCAGGTAGTCCTCCGCCCCTAACTTTACCGCAGCAACAGAGTCCTTGATGGAACTGTGGGCTGTAATCATGATGATCCCGTACGATTCATCTATGGATTTTATATCTTTCAACAGCAGGAGCCCGTTCTTGTCCGGCAGCATAATATCCAGCAGGATGATATCTATATCCTCCTTTTTCAGGATACCCAACCCTTCTTCCCCTGTGTATCCAGTAAAAACATTATGGCCCTGTAATTTTAACGCTTCGGCTATGAACGTTACAAGAATCTTTTCATCATCGATTATAAGGATATTCATTTATTATCCCCTGTGTGTATATTTCACAGTCTGTACATACGATATTACGGCACCCGATCATGAGATCCCTGTACCTGAAGCACCTGTATATGTCGGTTTTTAAATAGGCCTCGCATTTTTCTTTTTCATTTTCCGGACAATATATGGCTTCATAACATCTTTTCCTTTTGCCTTTTAAAAAGCGCAGTGTAAATACTGTTCCCTTTCCCTTGCTGCTGGTAACATCTATCTTTCCCATGTTCTCCTCTATGATGTTCTTAACAATACTCAGTCCAAGCCCTGTGCCCTGTGCCTTTGTTGAGAAAAACGGTGTAAATATATTATCAATATACGTTTCTGGAATCCCGATGCCGGTATCCTCTATATCTATTTTTACAAGCTCCTGTTCTGGATATTTACAGATGTCCTTATTGTTATCTTCTATTCCTGCTCTTCCCGACGAATTTACAGAACTTATGTCTATTGTAAGTGTTCCTCCTTTTGGCATCGCATCAATTGCATTATTCAGAATGTTTATGAGTGCCTGATGAATAGCCGTTTCGTCTACAATGATTCCCAGTATATTATATTCCTGTACGTGCTTCTTAACTTTTATATTGTATTGCTGGAGCGTTGGTTCCATAATATTGAGTACATTGTTTACAACTGCTGGAACATTTACATAGGTCATATGCGGCACTGTTTTCTTTGAGTATACAAGCAGGTCCTTGATAAGATCATCTATCCTCTGGATTTCAGAAATGATCATATCAAGGTACTGTGTATTTTTTACGCTTGCATTCTGCTTTTTAAACAACTGTATACCTATTATAATACTTGCCAGCGGATTTTTTATTTCGTGCGCAAGTCTTGCAGACATCTCCCCTATCATTGCAAAGTGTGCCATGCGGCGCTGGGTTTCTTCCATTTTTCTTATCTGCGTGAGATCTGCAAATATTGCTATAATGCCCTCAACCATATTGTTTGCATCTGTTACAGGGGCTATCGTAAATCCAAGATATACCTCTTTCCCGTCCGGAAGCACTCCGAAGCTGTTTATCCTCTTTTTCACCACTGCATTCTTTATAACGTCTTTATAATCAAAACCTGATAAATTTATCCGTCTTATAAAAGCATCCACCGGCTTGTTTACGATTTCTCTGGCGTTTATGCCTGTTATTTCTTCCATTCCGGGATTGAACAAAAGGATCTTTCCTTCCACATCCATGTAAATGACGCCGCTCGGCAAATGCTCGACAATATTCTCCACAATGTTCTTGTTATGCTCTGCGCCCATCAGCCCACTCATATAGAATATTTATTACACAGACATGTGCAAAAAGTATACATATTGTTGTGTATACTTAATTTTATTCATATTTGCAATTTTTTATGTATATTATGTTTATCGGGGGGGGTTCCTCCGTTGGAAAGGTCTGTGTTTTTCAGTCAGATGATTTGAGCCAAAAATTGTAATAAGGCAGTTTGCTGGTTCGCTCGGGGCACCCATCCGGAGGATGGGTCGTGCGATCCACCTAAGATATAGCTGATGCGCCTTTGGCGGAATAACAGGGTTTACACATTTATGTGCGGATCTATCCTGGCTCGCAGATAGTCTCCTATAATATTCAGACACAGGATTGTAATAATGATACATATGCCGGACGAGAGCACCCATGGTCTTGATGTAAGCGCCTCTATATTCGTCGCCTCACTCAGCATATTTCCCCAGCTGACATCGGGTTCCCTTATGCCGAGGCCGAGCATGCTCAGTGCTGATTCACTTATAATGTACCCGGGTATGGACAGTGTGACCGAGACAATAGTATAATACATAAGATTCGGTATAAGCTGTTTGCGTACAATGCCCCATATTGAATCCCCGTAAGCCCTGGATGCATTAATAAAATCCCGCTCCTTCAGGCTCAGTACCATGCCCCTGATAACCCTTGCAAAGCTTGCCCATCCTATAAAACTCAGTATTACAATAATAAGCATAAATGTTGTTGATGAGCTTACGCCCGCAGGTATTATTACTGCGAGGGTGAGTAAGAAATAAAATGTAGGCAGTGACATTATAATCTCGGTAAGCCTCATGATAAAGACATCGACAATACCGCCAAGATAACCGGAAAGTGTACCTATAACAATGCCTATACCAAAGCTTATGCCAACACCGATAAGCCCGATAAAAAGGCTTATCCTTCCGCCGTAAACAAGCCTTGAGAAGTAATCCCTGCCAAGAGGATCTGTCCCCAGCAAATGGATTTCAGCACCTTTTACATAAAACAGTTTCCCTTTTGCAAAAAATTCTATGGGATAACGTCTGTCTTTTACCTCTCTGTATGTCTGGCTGTGAATGTCTGATAATGCGTATCTATAAATGTATGGACGCACAAATGCTGTCTTACCATTCACGGTCACCGTTATATGAATCGATGTTGGAGGTGCATTCGGATACGCCCTGTTCTGCAACTTGTACGGGTATGGCGCTATGAAAGGGGCAAAAACTGCGCTCATATAAAGTAAAAACAATACTGCTCCAGCGATAAAGACCGAAGGGTTTGAAATTATTTTTAACGGTCTGCTCATACCCGTGACTTTATTCTGGGGTCGACATAAATAAGCGCTATGTCTGCAACCAGATTGCCTATCAGAAGCATGCAGGCTCCAATAAGTATATTGCCCATAATAAGAAACACATCCATTGACATCACGGCCTTCAACAGCAGAGTTCCGAGTCCCTGTAAGTTTAGAATGGTTTCGACAAGCGCAGCGCCGCCGAGCAGGCTTGCAAAATCATAGCCAGCAAGTGTGATAAAGGGATTGATAGCGTTTTTCAATACATGCACATAGATCACCTTTGATCGTTTAACACCGCGCGCCGCTGTTGCCGTTACGAATTCGGAGCGTTTTATTTCGATAATGTTGGCCCTTATGAGCCTTATGTATAAAGCTGTCTGCGGTACTGCAAGAGCAGCTACTGGCATTATAAGATGTATCAACCTGTCGTACAGCTTGTCAGCGGGGCTTAACAGTCCATAAAGCGGGCTCGTTGTTCCGCCTGTAGGCAGTATGCCTGTTTGTGCTGTTATCAAAAGCAGAATGAATGCAAGAAAAAACGCCGGTATGGATATGCCTAAATAGCTGAACAGACCAATTACCCTGTCAAAATAGCTGCCTTCTTTTATACCGGATACGATACCGGCTGGCAGCGCACACAGCCATGAAACAAGTATTACCGAAACAGAGAGTATAAGTGTATTCATTGCCCTTGACATGATAAGGCGCATAACCGAGGCATGATAATATATACTTATGCCAAGGTTCAGGTGAAGCACCTGCCACAACCAGAGCACATACCGCTCTGTCAATGGCTTGTTTAACCCGTATGCCTGTTCCATCATGTTGATCGTTTTTTCTGAGATGTACGGATTCATCTTCAATGAAGAAAGTATATTACCGGGCGCAAGCGAAATAATAACAAAAGAAATAAACGTGATTCCGAGCATAACGGGTATCATGAGAAGTACTCTTTTAATAATAAATCTTATAAGCATAACAATGATAGGTTAAAACATGATTTGTTTCTTATATCAAGATGATGATGATCCAGAAAATGCTTTAAATCCCAAAAATGCAATAAGGACAGACAACCCTCCTTTATGCATTTTCAGGTTCACAAAAAAGCGGATAAAAAAACCCAGTCCGTAGAGGACTGGGCTGTAACCTTATTTTAAAAGGCCTTGAAATCTAACTTAATAACTTAAGCTTTTGTAACCTTTGAAGCCTGCGGTCCCTTGGGACCTGATACTACCTCAAAACTAACTTGATCTCCTGCCTTTAGAGACTTGAATCCGTCTCCCTGGATTGCTGAATAATGGACAAATATGTCCTGGCCATTATCCTGTTCAATGAAACCATAACCTTTGGCGTCACTGAACCATTTTACTTTACCACTTGCCATCAAATTCCTACCCTCCTTTCGTAGTCCATCAATGATGGGAATACCTACTAATATAGGGATATTAAAACAAATGTCAACAACTATTTATAATTATATAAATTTTAATTCTTTATAGAAAGGGCGGGCCTGCGCGCCACTTCTAACGGGGTTTACTATCTGGTTGTGTTCGATTTGATCTGGATCGTTTTATATAAACACCGAGTATTGCGATTGCTGCAGGCGTGACCCCGGAGATGCGCGATGCCTGACCCAGTGTTACGGGCCTGAATCTATTAAGTTTTTCTTTTATTTCTGTTGATAACCCCGGAATGCTGGCATAGCTAAAGTTGTCAGGGATCCATATATCCTCAAGCCTGGCAGATCTTTTTATAAACTCTATTTCTCTTTTAATATATCCGTCATATTTTACCTCGACCTCTATCGCATCCTTGATCATTCCATCTACAGGCATGAGTCCGGGGTCGATTGTCTCAAGGTGTTTTATGGTTACTTTTGGTCTTTTCAGCAATTGATAAAGGGTTATGGTGTCATAGTTTTCAGTATAACCTGCCTGCCTGAGTATACCGTTTAAATGTTCGCCTTTGATCTTCCTTGTCTGCAGCCTGTTCATTACATCTCTGTACTGTTCCTGCTTCCGGAGAAAAAGGTCGTAGTCTTTTTCGTTTAATAAGCCTATGGTCCTGCCTATGCCACACAAACGCATATCAGCATTATCTTCTCTGAGTATAAGCCTGTGTTCGGCCCTGGATGTAAACATCCTGTAAGGCTCCTGAGTACCCTTTGTTACAAGGTCATCGACAAGCACACCGATGTACGCCTGCTGACGCGTTATTATGAGCGGTTCCTTGTGCCTGACCCTCAATGCCGCGTTTATGCCAGCTACGATCCCCTGCGCAGCTGCCTCCTCATAGCCTGAGGTGCCGTTTATCTGGCCTGCATGATACAGTCCTTTTACAAGCTTTGTTTCAAGCGTGGGATAAAGCTGGGTTGGATCTACAAAATCATACTCTATCGCATATCCCGGCCGCATGATCTCCACCATTTCGAGCCCCTTAATCGTCCTCAGCATCTTAAGCTGAATGTCGTATGGCAGGCTTGTCGCAAGACCATTGGGATAGACTTCTTTTGTCCGGTATCCTTCGGGTTCAAGAAATATCTGATGTCTTGGCTTGTCTCTAAATTTTACCACCTTGTCTTCTATAGAAGGGCAGTACCTTGCACCAGTACCCTTGATAATACCTGAGTATAGGGGTGAACGATCAAGACCTGACAGGATAGCAGCATGCGTTTTTTCATTTGTATATGTCATGTAGCAGGCAACCTGCTGGTTTGTAATGCTTTCTGTGGAAAAAGAAAATGGTATGGGCGGATCATCTCCATTCTGCGGTTGAAGTTCTGAAAAATCAATGGTTTTCGCATCAAGCCGCGGTGTTGTTCCTGTTTTGAGCCGACCTATTGTAAACCCCAGCTGCTTTAAACTGTCTGATAGACCTATGGACGGCGGCTCCCCTGCCCTGCCTGCCGAGAAGTTTGTAAGTCCTATATGTATCAACCCGTTCAAAAACGTACCTGTTGTCAAAACAACTGTTTTACCATAAAAAACAAGACCTATAGATGTTTCTACGCCCTTTACCCTGTCTTCTTCTGCAATAATGGATGTTACTGTAGCCTGTTTCAGATCAATGTGCTCCTGCTGTTCTATGGCACCTTTCATGTATGTCCTGTACATAACCCGGTCGCATTGTGCCCTGTTCCCCCTGACAGCAGGG
>JAJYJX010000115.1 GCA_021789095.1 bacterium | reverse complement strand
ATATCTAAAAAAATCTTGTTTCTACGCATGTTCGTGTAGTATAAAGAAACTATGAAGAACGATAAAAACAAAAAGCATAACAGGGACAACGTGTTCAAGTTGTGGGGTGGCAGGTTCGAGCAGGAGCCTGCGGATGTTGTGACCAGGTTTACGCATTCACTGCTGTCAGACGCGCGGCTTGCCCTGTATGACATAAAAGGCAGTGTTGCCCAGGCAGAGGGACTGCTGCATACAGGTATACTTGATCCTTCCGAGTATAAACGTACAAAAGACGGATTGAGGAAGATAGAGCTTGAAATAATTACAGGCAGGTTCGCATTCGACAGACAGGACGAGGACATACATACGGCCATAGAAAAAAGGCTGTACAGCCTGATAGGGGATGTTGCCTATAAACTGCACACGGGCAGGAGTCGCAACGACCAGGTTGTCACTGCGTTCAGGCTTTACCTGCTCGACGAGATAAAGCATATCATAACCGGGCTTCTGCATATCCAGTCTGTTCTGTGTTTGCGGGCATCGAAATACCTCGGGATTTCAATCCCTGGATTTACGCACACACAGCATGCACAGCCTGTGCTGTTGAGCCACCACTTGCTTGCGTATGCAGAGATGTTCGGCAGGGACATTGAACGGCTATACCATGCATATTATTCGACATCCGTAATGCCGCTTGGGTCGGGTGCGCTTGCCGGTACGCCTTATAACATTGACAGGGAGGCAATGGCAAAATTGCTGAAACTGAAGGAGATAAGCAATAACAGCATTGATGCTGTCTCCGACAGGGATTTTGCTATTGATACTGCCTATGCCCTGAGCGTCCTTATGATGCATTTCTCGAGGTTCTCGGAGGAACTCATACTGTGGTCAACCTCTGAGTTCGGTTTTGTTTCACTGCCGGATTCACTTACAACCGGCAGTAGTATCATGCCGCAGAAAAAGAACCCTGACGTCGCTGAATTGACAAGGGGCAGGACAGGGAAGGTATACGGCTCACTTTTTAATCTCCTTACCATGATGAAGGGGCTGCCGCTTTCCTATAACAGGGACATGCAGGAGGACAAGCCCGCGGTGTTCGATGCGGTAGACACAGTTAAAATGGTCCTGGAGGTCTGGGCTGTCATGATTGACGGCATGGTATTTGATACAAAGCGGTTGAATGAATCCCTTGTCCAGGGCAACCTGCTTGCCACGGATATCGCTGACTACCTTGTAAGGCAGGGCATGCCATTCAGGAAAGCACACGAGCTTACCGGGAAGATAGTGCTGTATGCCATAAAAAAGGGTGTTGATGTATCATCTCTTGATTATGAAGAATTCAGGGCATTTTCACCGCTGTTTAACCCTGATATAACCCGAATACTTGATATAAAAACATCTATCAACAGCAGGGCTGTCCATGGCGGTACTGCTGAAAAACAGGTAAAAAATGCGATAGAAATGCTTGAAAAGAAGATCAAACGTTATGAGGACCTGCTCAAGAGGCTCTAGTCTAGCTATTGCCCTTTTTGGGATAACAGCTGTATTCTTATTTCTTGTACAGTGCGGTTTGAAAGCGCCGCCTGTGCCCTATCCGCTCGCAAAGCCTGTCTCCGTGACCAATCTTACTGCACTGCCAAGGAACGATGGAGTAATGCTCTCATGGTCAATACCCGACAAAAACACAGACGGGACCATGCTTGCCAATATAAAAGGTTTCAACCTGGTAAGGGCAGGCATACCTATAAGCGATATAGGTACAGATACAAAAGAGGTCTACAAGCAATGGAGATACCCGTACAGTGCCGGAGAACATTTTATGGACGTCAAGGATACGGATCTGACGTACAGGTTCAGGTATTCGTATATCGTGTTTACGGTCACCATGGACGATGTTGTCAGCGATCCGTCCAATACGTCTGTTGTTTACTGGGACAAGCCCTTTATGCCACCATCCGATATCAGAGCAGAATCGGGCAACGGTTTTATAGAGCTTTCATGGGTATCGCCGAGTGCATACATCGATAAATCAAAAATACACAAAACCATATATTACAATGTTTACAGAAGCCTTAAGATGGGCAACTTCCCCCTGTTTCCGATAAATCCTGCCCTGATATCGGGAACCACTTACATCGATGGCGATCTGAAAAACAATACACCATATTTTTACGAGGTTACAAGCGCAGCCAAGGTAAGTGATTCGGCAGTGGAAAGTGCACCCTCAGCACAGATCATGGCAGTACCCGTTGCTCTTGTATCGCCTGCAAGGCCTTATGGGCTGTCAGCCGCGCCTCTTAAGAATGGTATAGCAATAAGCTGGGAGCCAAACACGGAATCAGATATTCTGGGATACTATATATACAAGAAGTCACTGAACGGCAAAACCTTCGAACGGATTGATGCAGAGCCTGTTTCTGCAACAACTTATGTGGACACAGGTGCATTTCCTGGTTATAATACTTATTATATTACTGCCGTTGATAGCTCGGATCAGCACAATGAGAGCGCACCTTCAGAAAAGTACAAAATATTTTACCGTGTTGGAAGACATGGAGGTCCGCACGGGCAATGAGCACATTCTGACAGGCATGACAGGAGATAAAGATGCATTTTTTTGAATACAGGAACGGAGAGCTTTACTGCGAGGAAGTCAGGGTGAAGACCATAGCTGACGAGGCGGGCACGCCTGTCTACATTTACAGCGCAAGGACATTACAGAGGCACTACAACGTTTTCAAGAAAGCATTTGCAAAGACAAAGCCGTTAATATGCTACTCGGTAAAGGCGAATTCGAATATCGCTGTGATCGCACTGTTTTCTTCCATGGGATCAGGGGCAGATATAGTATCAGGCGGAGAACTTTTCAGGACAAAAAAGGCAGGCATTGACAGCAAAAAGATAGTTTATTCAGGAGTCGGCAAGACCCTGAGAGAGATCAGCTATGCTCTGGAGAACGACATACTCATGTTCAATGTTGAATCCATTGAAGAGATTGATGTTATAAACTCCGCAGCAGGCAGACTCGGCGTAAAAGCACCCGTAAGCATAAGGGTGAATCCAGATATTGACCCGTTTACGCACCCGTATATTTCAACAGGTCTGAAGAAAAACAAATTCGGCATAGACATAAGGTATGCCATAGATGCATACAGCATAGCCCGGGCAAAACCGAACATAAGAATCATAGGTATTGATATGCACATCGGTTCCCAGTTAACCGATGTATCTCCTGTTGTCTCGGCACTTAAAAAGATACTGAAGCTGATGAAAGAACTAGGGCAGAGAGGAATAAACATAAAGTATATGGATATCGGAGGAGGGCTGGGCATAACGTATAAGGACGAGAAGGCTGCACATCCAGAACGGTATGCCGGGGAAATAGAGAGCACATTGAAAGGCAGCTTCGACGGAACGCTTATACTGGAACCAGGGAGAGTGCTGGTAGGTAATGCTGGCATTCTTGTCTCAAGGGTGTTATATAGAAAAGATAATGGCAGCAAACGTTTTATGATTGTCGACGCCGGTATGAATGATTTAATAAGGCCGAGTTTTTATGGTGCTTATCATGAAATATTGCCTGTACATAAAGCAGCACAATCAAGGCTTGTTAAACAGGACGTTGTCGGACCGATATGCGAATCGGGTGATTTCTTTGCCCACGGAAGAAGTTTGCCCGTGCTTGAGAGAGAAGATCTTGTCGCGTTAATGAGCGTTGGAGCTTATGGATTCTCGATGTCATCAAATTATAACTCGAGAACGAGGGCTGCCGAGGTTATTGTAAACGGGAGTGATTATTTCATTGTCAGGAAGCGGGAAATAAATAATGACCTTATAAAAGGGGAACAGATTCCTTCCTTTATAAAGGTAAGGAGTAAAAATGCCTAAAAGGACCATAAAATTTACAAAAATGCAGGGCACCGGCAACCATTTCATAGTGATTGATGCCATTAAAAAAGAAGAGAGGCTTTCCGCGGATCAGATAAGGAATATGTGCACTCCTGCATTCGGGATAGGAGCAGACCAGCTGCTGATGATACTTACGTCAAAGACCGCTGATTTCAGGATGCGCATATTCAACGCTGACGGCAGTGAGGTCGAGATGTGCGGCAATGGAATAAGATGTGTTGCAAAGTATCTCGTTGAGCACGGCTACACAAAGAAACATGAACTTGAGATAGAAACGCCCGCGGGTATAAAAAAACCGGTAATAAAGAGTGAAATGATAAGGGTCGATATGGGTGAACCGGTTCTTGATGCGAAGCATATACCGGTAAGGCTGAGCGGAAGGGTGATAAACAGGGCTATAAAAATTGAGGACATGGAGTTCAAGATCACGTGCGTCTCGATGGGCAACCCGCATACAGTGATTTTTATGGACAGGATAGACAAATTTAACGTTGCAAAATACGGTTCTTCGATCGAACATAACAAGTTGTTTCCCCGAAAGACAAACGTGGAGTTCGTCGAAAAAATAGACGACGATGAACTGAAGATGCGCGTATGGGAAAGGGGGTCAGGTGAGACCCTTGGCTGCGGTTCGGGCGCATGTGCAGCTGCCGTCGCAGGGGTTCTTAATAACAAAAGCAGGGAAAAGGTTTTAATTCACCTTCCAGGCGGAAACCTCGACATTGAATGGGCAAAGGACAACCATGTGTATCTTACCGGTACTGCTACAGAGGTATTCAGAGGAGAGATAAATGTCTGATAAACAGGTGAAAGGGATAATTACGGCCATTATTACGCCTTTCAGGAACAACATAATAGACAA
Organism: bacterium; assembly: GCA_021789095.1. Taxonomy (GTDB): domain Bacteria; phylum JAMCPX01; class JAMCPX01; order JAMCPX01; family JAMCPX01; genus JAJYJX01. The sequence continues at coordinate 3,553 of JAJYJX010000115.1, read as the reverse complement.
ACGGGCTTATAAAGGACTTATAGAAATGCAAATAAAAGCCGGCGTGAGCGGACTTGTACCATGCGGCACTACAGGCGAGTCTGCAACGCTTGATTTTGACGAGCATGAAATGCTCATAGATTATACGATAGAGGTTGCCAACCGCAGATGTTTCATTATCGCAGGGACAGGTTCCAATAACACAAAAGAGGCAATAAAATTAACGGCACATGCTGAAAAGGCGGGCGCTGATGCGGCACTTGTAATAACGCCTTATTACAACAAGCCCACACAGACCGGTATGTATGAGCACTTTAAAAAGATTGCGGAGACAACCGGTATACCACTCATCCTCTACAATGTGCCAGGCAGAACAGGCGTAAATATGCAGCCGGAGACGGTCGCAAGACTGTCAGAGATTAAAAACATAATCGGTATAAAAGAGGCTACAGGTTCCCTTCAGCAGGTTACAGAGACAATAAGACTGTGCAGGGATGGATTTATAGTGCTGTCGGGCGATGATTTTACAGCACTCCCGAGCATGGCTGTCGGCGCAAGGGGAGTGATATCCGTTACGTCAAACATTGTTCCGAAAAAGATGGTCAAGATGTTCAACGCGTTTGAAGCAAACAACCTTAAACTGGCATCAAAGATCAATAGGGAGCTATGGCCGCTTCACAATGCCATGTTTATAGAGAGCAATCCTATACCTGTGAAGGCAGCTGCCAATATCATGGGGTGGATTTCAGATGAAATCAGGCTGCCGCTGATACCAATGACAGGCACGAACCTGAACAAGCTTGAATCAGCAATGGCGGAACAAGGGCTTATAAATGGGTAACCCTATCGCTGTTGCCGTTAACGGCGTAATGGGCCGGATGGGTACCCATGTCCTGCGACTGCTGTTCAGCGATCAGGATTTCAATATAATAGGCGGTATTGAGAAAAAGGGGCATACCTCAACGGGTCTTGATCTCGGTGTCATAACATCGGGTAAAAAAAGCGGATTATCCATTGTTGATGATCCTGCAAATATTGCGGGAAAAATAGACTGTATAATAGATTTCTCATTACCTGCGTCAACCCTATCCATACTCGAATTTGCAATCCGGAAAGGCGTGCGTATGGTCATAGGCACCACGGGCTTTCCCCAGTCTGATGTGGAAAGAATAAAACAGGCCGGGAATGAAATAGCCATTGTTATGGCTCCCAATATGAGTGTGCTTGTAAACCTTGCCTACAAACTTGTTGAGACGGCTGCAAAAGCACTGGGAGACAACTATGATACTGAGATTGTCGAGTCACATCATAAAAACAAGGTTGACGCACCAAGCGGTACGACGATGAAGATGGCCGAGATTATCGCGCAGGCATACAACAAACCGCTGAAAGATATAGCACGGTATGAGCGTCATGGATCAATAGGCCCCAGGCCAAAAGGTGAGATCGGCATACAAACAGTGCGCGGCGGTGATATTGTCGGCGAGCATACGGTCATGTTCATAGGCACGGGCGAAAGGCTTGAGATCATACACAGGGCTACAAACAGGGAGAATTTTGCCATGGGTGCCTTAATTGCGGCCAAATGGGTTGTCGGGAAGCAGCCGGGCATGTACAACATGATTGATGTGCTGGGATTGGAGTAAAACATTCGCACCTCTAAAAGTTCACCAACAGTTTAGTATATAAGCTTTTTTGTTTATTTAACCCTATACTCTCGCTACTATCCGAGCATTACTTCTTAGTCTCACTTCACAAACATTTTTATTTTCAATGATTTTTGATTGTATTAAAAGTGGGTTTAAAAATACAATTATATGCAACCCATTAAAAAAACTTGACAAATAAAAAAACAAAATTATCCTTTTATAATATGAGTGATTTAGTCCACTAAAGCTCTTAAAAATAAAAAGGAGGATAGTATTATGAAAAAGCTCAGAGTAAGTCTAATAGGGATAGTTGTAGCGGCTGCGATTATCGCGGTCTCAGGTTGCGGCAGTAGTAGTAGCAGCGGAGGTAATCAGGCACCTCCATCAGCGTCTTCAGCAACCACATCAGGAGGTCTTGCGACGATCAATGCAGGCAGCCTTGTTATAGCTTTTGTACCTGTAGGAACCGGTATAAGCGTTGTTCCAATTAAGCAAAGCGGCTCTACCTTTACAACGGCTTCTTATGGCGGAGCAAAACTGAATGAGATGTCTGCGGCTGTGTCTCAAATCACCATAACGACATCATTCAACGTTAACAGTTGTGCTGCGGATGCACCGAACCTTAAAATTATATGCGTTGGTTATACGAGCTCAAAAGTAGCTATTATTGATGTGTCAGGCTATATTGCAAGCGGAGCTGCGCCTACAGTAAAGGAATATGATCTAGGGAATACAAAATATTCCAGCTTCAGCGGAGGAAGCTGCCTTGACTGCGGTGTGCTCCCTGATCCTACGGACAAAGGGTTTATAGTTTCGTCCGGCGACGGATACCGTGTTGTTAATTATTCAGGAACCGTCATAAAGCAGTTCCTGTCTGACCTTACTGCAACACCGCCCGTTGACCTTTCGACCGAAAACTTTGGTTATGATCCTGTTAATAACAGGATATATTCCCCGGAATATGCTGATGGTGGCTCAATAACATCTACCGATGAATATCTATGGGTGATAGATGTAAATAAAAGCAAGGTTTACCATTGGTCTAAGAGGATGGTGGATACAAACACAGACGCCACGAACGGTATTCCGGAACTCAACAGTACAGGTATCGGGTCACTTACGGCAGATGCGGTTTCAGTAGACCCGTCTACCGGGCTCGTTACAATAGGTCATGAATGGACACCGCTTTTACTGATCGTAAACATGAACGCGGCGGTGTTTAACGATTCAACGGGCACGTTCGATGCCCCGTACGCCGTCGTGCCGCTGCAGAACGTGTATTCTCCGGGCAGCCTGCTTACGACGGGCATGGTGATCGAACCCACGAGCCACATCATGTTTCTTGAAGAAGAGTTCGGAGATGCAATTGGTGCGGCACAGATGCCGTCTTCAGCAGCAGCAGGGAGTGTTACTATAACATCTTATACGTCCGCTCAGATCCCTACCCCGACGACAGTATGTCCATCCCTTTCATCGTGGAGCAATGTCGGAGATCCTCACGGGCTTTCTGCATTTACAGCCGTGATAGGCGGTAAGCCCATGGGCCTGCTGATCGATGGTTCAAAGTCCTGTCTGGCAATAGTTGACCTTCAAGGTCTGCTTGCAGCACCTAAGGGGACGGGGACATCGGCCAACCAGGTTTCACCAACCTACGATCTTTTAGGCAACCATATCGTAAGTTTCATATCGCTTCAGTAATAGCGAAAAACTTACATGCAGTATAACCAGGCGTCCCGCGAATCGCGGGACGCCTGGTTTTTTAATAGCATTAACCAGACGTGCACCGTACCAGTTGAGATTTGTGGCGAAAAATAGTTATAAATTTAATGTCGGTAGGATGTATGGAGCGAGCTGACCATGCCTACGCAAGGTAATATCGTATTCTACTGGTTGAGTAGAGTTCCGCGGGCTTCGAGGCTGTGTCA
>JAJYJX010000114.1 GCA_021789095.1 bacterium | reverse complement strand
GCTTCGCAGGGATTAGTAAAAACCATGCGGCAGCAGCTCCTATTACAATAATCGCAGATATACTAACGATAATTAATGCGACAGGAGATTTTTTAACTGCCCTTGCTTCATGAAAAACAGGTGCGGGTTGTGGAGCAGTTTCTATTTTCCTCTCAGGCACAGGCTGCTGCTGAACGGGCTGTGAAGGCACGGTGACCGGTGTATAAGGTTTTTGCGGTCCCGTCTCAGGGGGAGTGGGTTTTGTACCCCTTGAGCCCTGTATCTCGCCTGTAAATGTTTCAAGTGATTTTGCAATGTCTTCAATCCCTGACGGATGTACAGGCTGCACTTCTTCAGGCTTTGGCCGTTCAGGTTCATGCACTTCAGGTGAAGGGGGGGCGGGTATCTTTTCTGCTGCTTCAGCCTTTGCTTTCTCTGCCATGATCTCATTTATTATATCTTCAGGCGATTTTATCGGTACAGTCTCAGCCGGTGTTTCCGGTTTTTGAACGGCAGGTCCTTCTGTTTCTTCTTTTGAAATGTACCGGGCTTCTGCAGCAGGTGCCCCGGCTTCCCCTGAAGGTTTTTCCCTGGTAATACGGTATTCTTCCCCGGGCCCTTCCTGTGTTTTAGGTTTCTCTACAGTGGCTTCCATATCAGCCGACGGTTTTGATTCTGCGGGTTTTTCCTCTCTTGCGGCTTCCTGTTCAGCAGATGACGGCGGGACAGCTGCAGTGCCTGCTTCCATATACATACGAAGCTCTTCATCGACTTCCGTTTGAAGTGTGCCCGCCTGTTCTGCTTCAGGTGCCTGTTTTGTTGTCCACGGTTTTTCTTCAAATGTTTCTGCAGCCTGGCCAAAGGCCTGGAGCAGGTCTTGATAAAACTCGGAAACATACCGGGTCCTGCGCTCCGGGTCCTGCTGCAGTGCCTTTAACAGGGTCCCATCTGCGGCCTTTGGCAGTTCACTGTTGTAGGTCGATGGAGGGCTTACAACATCGCCGGGTATAATACCCGTCAACATCTCGTACACTATAACGCCGAGAGAATATATATCACTCGCCTTTGATAATGCTCCGCCTATGACAACCTCGGGTGCAATGTACTTGTATGAGCTGCCCATGTCCTGTTGTATGGATGTAAAGTCAAGCGGAGACAGTGCGCCTGTTATGCCGAGTTCTGTAATCTTAATGCCGCTCGGGAGAATGAATATGTTTTCAGGTTTTAAATCGCCGTGGACAATACCATTGTTATGAGTTGTTATGAGTGCCTTGCATATATGGGTAAGTATGGATTCAAGTTCTTCTCCCTTAAAAAACTGTTTCATCTCCTTCCGCACATCAAGGAGCTTCCTGAGCGTGAGGCCTTCTATATATTCCGATACGAAGTATACTATGCCGTTGTCTTCTCCATAGTCCTGGATCGCCGTGACCTCTGGCAGGTTAAGATTGATAACCGTTTTTATAATATCAAAAAGGTTGGTCTTTGCACCGTTCGATGCGACAAGCGAGGGCTGTATCTCTTTAAGGATAAAGACCTTTCTCTTTTCCCTGTCCCTTACCTTATAAGTATATCCTATGCCTTTCCTGCTGAGGACGTCCCTTATGTCGTAGCGGTCCTTTATCGTGTCTCCTATCTGGTACTCTTTCAGTTTATTCTGAGGTGCCGCGGAGTCCTTCTTGTCCCTGACCTGCTTCTCTTTCTTGGGCACCAGAACCTGCCCGCAGACGGGACATACCTCTGTTCCTGCAGGTACTTCTTTAAGGCATTTAAAGCATCTCACCGATACGCCTCCTTAACAAATACGTAATAGTAAGGTTGGTTAATATCACAAATGTATAGATAATCAAGAAATCAATGGTAAAATCCAAACAGTAAGTTCCCGTTATAAAGACGGCACTTCATGGCATGGTAAAGAATGAATTTTCTGTTACACCAATGCCAATCTGATTTGAAAATTTGTACCTTCAGGCTTCGATGCTACCGAGATCGCCCCGTCGTGGAGTTCCACTATCCATTTCACTATGCTCAATCCGAGACCGTGGCCTTCGGTGTTTGCGGATTTTCCCCTGTAGAACCTGTCGAAGATCTTCGGCATCTCTTCTTTTGGTATTCCGATACCCTGATCCTGTATGTGTATTGTTGTATACCCTGCGTCCCGGACAAGGGATACGGATACTTTTTTACCCGGCGGAGTGAATTTAATGGCATTGTCTATGATGTTGCTGAACGCCCTTTTTAACAGTCTTTCATTCCCGGTTATTGAAACGTCTTCCCGGATATTATGCTCAAGCAGGATTGTTTTATCGGTAGCGAGTACTTCAAAAAAGTCAATAGTCTCCATGAGCAGTTTTGATAAACTGAGAGGGGTAAAAGATGCTTTTATAGAAGCAGTATCAGAGAGAGAAGTGAGCAGGAGATCGTCTATTATCCTTGTCATCTGATCCACCTCTTCGAGCAAACTGACGAGCAGTTCCCTGTACTCCGCCGCCGATCTTTTTTCTCTCATAGTTATTTCTATGCCGCTCTTCATCACGGTCAGAGGCGTTTTCAGCTCATGCGAAACATTTTGTGAAAAGCTGGCGAGCACGTCGAACGCCTTTTTTAGTCTAAGAAGCATATCATTGAATGTCCGTGCAAGGTTCCCGATTTCGTCATTGTGCGTTTTTGTTTTGATCTGCTCTGCCAGATTTCCCGCTTCTATCCGTTTTGCGGTCTTTGTTATTTCATCAACGGGCTTCATTGCCCTGCCCGCAATAACAATACCGCCCCAGCTTGCTACGATGATAACGATAGGGGTGACAAGGGTAAGGATAATTCCCAGCATGTGCAGAAATTCATGCTGTTCATGCAGTGGCATTGCAATACTTATATAGTATTTTGGTGTACCGTCTGAAATAATGGGATATAAAAGCATCCTGCTGTCCTTATGTTTGAACAGATGGATGGTCCTGAAAACTTGGCTGCCGTGCTCAATAGAATTGAATGCCTCGGTATCGACCGGGAGATTTGTTTTATACAAATTTGCGGAGCTGTAAATAAGCTTACCGTCTATTGAATAGATCTGAAGATAATAATTTATTCCCTTCAATTCCTCATCCAGTTCTTCAAAAGATGGTTTCGTTATTTCCTCAAGAAAAATGGATCTACTCTCTTTTGCTTCTGCGATCAGTTCGAGATCCATATTATTCATGATCTTATGGGAAATAAAGGTGAATAAAAATACACTGTACAGTATCAGCGTTATCGAAAAGACGGCAACATACCAGAATGTTAATCTAATCCTTATCGGGAGCATCCTGTTCTCTTAACACGTAGCCAAAACCGCGTGCAGTATGCAAAAGTTTTTTCTTGAACGGCTGATCTATTTTTGCTCTGAGATGATTTATGTAAACATCAACAACATTTGTAAAGCTGTCAAAATCCTGGTCCCATACATGCTCCACTATCATTGTTCTTGTCAGAACCTTGCCCTGATTGTACAAAAGGTATTCAAGCAGGGTATATTCCTTGGGAGTAAGATCTATTTTCTGTCCCGCTCGTTTCACTTCATGCGTAACAGGATTGAGTTCAAGGTCGGATAGTGTAAGTTTTGTATCCCTTACGGATTCGTGCCTTCTCAGTATTGCCCGTATTCTTGCACACAATTCTTCAAACTCAAACGGCTTGGTAAGATAATCGTCTGCACCAAGATCCAGCCCGGAAATCTTTTCCTCGGTACTGTTTTTAGCAGTCAGGAATATAACAGGTGTATAATATTTTTTACCTCTGAGTTCTTTTAAAACCTGCGTTCCGTTCTTTTTGGGGAGCATTATGTCGAGTATTATCAGATCGTATTCGTATGCTGCAGCCATACTTACTGCTTCTTCGCCATTAGCGACGACGTCAACGGCATAGCCCTCTTCTTCCAGCCCCCTTTTTATATGGCTTGCTACTTTTATTTCATCCTCTGCCAATAGGAGTCTCATGGTATCCCGTTTGTCCTGAAAAGATAAATTTAAAGTGCATCCTGACTTTCACCGATTTTTAATAAATTTATCACAAATGTTTGTTTAGTCAAATGCAATCATGAAGCGGCTACATTAAAATTATTTAATCTGATTTTATTGATAAATTAATGCTCAGGATATATTTTTTAACTGTATGTATAATATGATAAGATTTCTTCGGAAGGGTGGAAAGCTAAAGGGAATAGGGCTTTTGATCAGCGCATTCGTATTAGCGAACATCATAATGCTTGTATCAATACCTTGCAATACTTACGCAGATGAAGCTATCACGTTAAAGCTGTGCATTGATAAAGCGATCCAGAACTACCCACTGTCGGGCTATGCAAGCGCCAATACCGGCATTTCCAGCAATGAGTATAAACAATCACGTGCATTATTGTTACCCTCCATTACTATTGCTTCAAGTTATGGCAGGGCTTATGGATATGACCCTGCTGTAACGAACGGGGGCGTTGCCACACTCCAGGCAATAGCGCAGGTCGACATATTCAACCCTTCACGCTGGCTTTCCACAAAACAGTTGAGGATGTCTTACGAGTCTGCAAAATATGACCAAAAGGCAGTTGAGAATGAACTGGCATATACAGTAAAGAATACATTTATAGATGCTGTAACTTATGGAGAGCAGATCAAAATCCTTCAGGATAACATAAACAGTCTCGGGGATTATCTGTCGTTGACGAAGCGGCTGCTTTCCACAGGGCTTGTGACGGAAAATGATGTGCTCAGAACACAGATAGAGCTTGACAATACAAAGGCCAAGCTCAAGTCATTCAATATAAAACTGCTTTCACAGCTCAATGCGCTGTCATCCTTAACAGGTATCCGTATTACACCGGAAACTGTTTTAGAACTTGAATCAGTGCCTTTTACAGTGCCATCTGCTTCAGATATCAATGAGCAGACATTTAGTAATAACCCAACATTACAGGCTGTACGGTATGAGGAGAAGTCGCAGAAATATAATGTCAGTGCGGAAAAGTCAAAGCACCTGCCTACGCTGAGCATCGAAGCTGATGCCGGATGGCTTGCTGAGCCGCAGCCAATAGCTTATGCTCAATACAGGGGCTATTCTTACCTTGCCACGCTTAATCTCCCTGTTTTTGAATGGGGAGCTATTTCGTATAATGTGGATGCCGCGCAAATGAGGCTTGAAAAGGTTCATTACAAGCAGGCATTGCTTATCAATGAGCTTAAGCTTTCGTATGTGAATACCTTAAAGGATCTGGCAAATGCAGTTGAGCGTGTAAACCTTTATCAAAAGGACATAAAACTGTCCGAACAGAACTTCCGGTATTCCGAGGCAAGGTACACAGGCGGCGGCAGGATCAGCAGTTTCGAGGTGCTGCTTGACAGACAGCTTATGACAAATACGCAGATAGACTTGTCAAATGCCACGGCTGATTTTTACAAGGCATTGTATAAAATACAATTTTTAAGAGGTGAAATATATGAGTGATAAATTCTATTGGACAAATAATATAAAGAAAAAACCGGAAGTTGTTCTCCATCCCCCTCTCAGGTTAAGAGGGCGAGGTACCCAAGTGGGGCTTTGTTCGATTGATGAGATTTGTAACTCCACAAGGAATTCGCCTCTTGTCATTCCTGCGAAAACAGGAATCCAGAGAAGGAAAGACTGGATTCCGCATCAAGTGCGGAATGACAAAATGAATGTGTTTATTGTACTTTTATTTTTTTTGTTTGCAGGGAGTGTGTTTTCTTCCTGTTCGCCAAAACAACAGGCCCAGCAGCAAGCCCCGCAGGTGGAGGTCAAAGCTGTTCAGGTAGCGCGCGGGGATGTTAACCATCTTATCCAGGCAACAGGCAGGGTGGACGTTTTAAAGAAGGTTGAAATAAATTCACCCGTAGAAGGCGTTGTAACGGAACTGTTGGTTAAAGAAGGAGATTTTGTAAAAAGAGGCGGTATTGTCGCAAAGCTGAGACCTATTGAAGCAGAGGCGGCTGTCAGAGGCAGTACAGCTATATCCGGTGTAAAGAAACAGTATTTTCTAAGGCTTGGTATTCTATCGCTGACATCTCCATTTAACGGATATGTGAGTAAGCGGTATGTCAGCAGTAATGCACTTGTTCAGGCAAACGCGCCTATTGTTGCAGTGGAAGACCTGTCAAGCACCTATCTGCATGTGGATCTTCCTTCCCTGTATCTTGAACAGGTTAAGATCGGCGATACGGTACTTATCCATTTTTTATCCTTCCCGGATGATGTGTTCAATGGCAGGATTGCAACGATCAACCCGACAGTATCTCAGGAAACCCAGACCGTAGCGCTTAATGTAAGCTTTCCCAACAAGAGCCAGGAAATAAAGGACGGTATGTTCGCTGTTGTTGATATTGTAAGCAATACCCATACAAACACGCTTGTTGTGCCGAAAGATGCGATCCTCTTTGATCCGGATACAGGAAGAGAATACATTATGGTTGTCGGACAGGATTCCATAGCGCGGGACGTTACGGTCAAGACAGGTTATGAAGAGGATGGCAAAGTTGAAATTCTGAGCGGACTCAATCAAGGGCAGCTTGTTATTACACAGGGGAATTATGCACTGGCAGACGGGACGGCGGTGAAGGTGGTGAAAAAGATACAGGAGAGCAAGCCTATTCAACGTACCAACAATGAAGAAAATGATTAGGAAAAAGGATTGTAGGGACGGTTCGCGAACCGCCCCTACAAAGAAAAAAAAATGAGGATATCTATGTTTCGTCATTCCCGTGTAAACGGGAATCCAGAAACATGAAGACTGGATTCCTGCTTTCGCAGGAATGACAACATAAGATATATAAATTTATAATACTATGGACATTTCAAAGCTATTCGAGACGCATAAAAAAGGCATTATATTCCTCTCCGTGGTACTGGCTGCCATGGGTATCATTTTGCTCAGCACCATGCCGGTCGCTATCTTTCCGGAGATAACCTTTCCAAGGCTTGTGATTCTCGCGGACAACGGAGACATGCCCATCGAAAAGATGATGATAGAGGTGACAAAGCCCATCGAAGAGGCTATATACTCTGTTCCCGGGGTAACGGATGTGCGGTCAGCAACAAGCCGGGGCTCTATGCAGATCTTCGTAAACTTTGTCTGGGGTACGGATATGTTCAAGTCTCTTCAGTTGACCCAGAACGCTATAAACCAGATCCGATCCAAATTACCGCAAACAGCGTCTGTTACTGTAAACTGGATGCGGCCAAGCCAGTTTCCTATTATAGGGCTCAGCCTGACTTCGGATACGCTCAACATGGTCCAGTTGCGGGATATCGGTTATTATACACTCAGACCCATACTTGGCAGGCTGAAAGGCGTATCCCAGGTTGTAGTTCAGGGAGGCAAGATCAAGGAATACCACGTTGTCGTAAATCCGCAGCGGCTTGTTGCATACCACCTGACGCTCGATGACGTGATCAACGGGTTGAAGGAAACGAATATCATTTCATCCGCGGGTTACATCGGCAAGAATTATGAGCTCTACATGGTCCAGCCGACAGGGCTTTTTACATCGACGACGGCAATGAAAGATACACTGATAGCAAATAAAAAAGGCGTGCCTATCTATGTTCGGGATGTTGCAAAGGTAGAAACATCGGTGAAAAAGCAATACCTTCGCATAACCAGTAATGGCCATAATGCCGTTTTGATGAATATCCTGCGCCAGCCGGGTGCTAATACCATAGCAATAGCAAAAGAGCTCAAGAATAAGCTCGAAGAGCTGAAGTCTCAATTGCCACCGTCCCTGCATATAGCAACATGGTACAATCAGTCCAGCCTGATCGAAGAATCCTACGGGAGTGTGCGGGATGCGATCCTGTTTGGCGTGTTCGTTGCTATTCTCATCATGTTTTTGTTCCTGAGAAATGTACGGATCATGTTTATTACGGCCATAACCCTGCCTATAACGCTTATTATAACGGTCGTTTTGATGAAGATTTTCGGTCAGACATTGAATCTTATGACTCTGGGAGGCATGGCTGCATCCATCGGGCTTATCATCGACGATTCTATCGTTGTGCTGGAAAATATTATCAGGCATTTTCATGCACACGGGTCAAAGAAAAGGGCGGTTGAAACCGGTGTTAAAGAAATGCTGCCCGCTATCGTCGGTTCGAGCCTGAGTACGATTGTTGTTTTCTTTCCGCTTGCATTTCTCGGCGGTGTAACCGGTGCATTTTTTAAGGCCCTTGCTCTGACCATGGCTTCTGCGCTGACGGTATCTATGGTTATTTCGATCACCCTGACACCCGTACTTGCCATGATCTTTCTCAAGGATGCAGAAAAAGAGGTAAAAGAAGGTAAGGTCATGAAGGCGTTGACCGTCAGGTATGAGACCGCCATGCATAAGATTATACGCAAGCCTTTTTATGTTGTGTTGGCAATTATTGTACTGGTTGCA
>JAJYJX010000113.1 GCA_021789095.1 bacterium | reverse complement strand
CCACGGATGTTGCACCGTGTCTTTTTGAAAGCCGCGCCTTGTCTGTCCCGTGTATGAGCGGTATATGGGCGAACAAGGGCACGGGATACAAGAAGGCGTTGTACAGGAAGATCTGTTTCGGGGTGTTGTTGAGGTGGTCATCGCCCCGTATAACATGCGTTATGCGCATATCCACGTCATCAACAACAACAACAAAGTTGTAGGTCGGACTGCCGTCGCTGCGCACGATGACAAAGTCCTCGAGCTCTTCGTTGTTGAATATGATATTGCCCTTTACCATGTCCTTGACCATGGTTGTTCCATAGAGTGGTGATTTAAATCTTATGACAAAAGGTTTATCTGCGGGTTGATCCTTTCTTTCCCTGCATGTCCTGTCATAGATGGGCTTTCTTTTTTCAGCAAGGGCCTTTGTCCTTTTTACCTCAAGCTCCTCAGGCGAGCAGTAGCATTTGTAAGCATTGCCCTCGTTTAACAGCTTTTCAGCGTGCTGTTTGTAAAGCACCGTCCTGTCCGACTGGTGATACGGGCCTTCGTCCCAGTGGAGTCCGAGCCATTGAAGTCCGTTGATGATGGCGTCCACGTACTCCTGTGTCGACCGCTCTTTGTCCGTGTCCTCTATCCTCAGTATGAATTTCCCGTTGTTATGCCGTGCAAACAGGTGGTTGAACAGGGCTGTCCTTGCACCGCCTATGTGCAGATAACCTGTCGGACTGGGGGCAAACCTGACCCGTACTTCATTCTCCATTCAGTCTCCTTTTTAAAAATATATGCATTGTTTTTATAGGCACTAAATATGCAAAAAGCAATTAAGCCAGAGGACTTAAAGATGGGTATTTTATTGTAGGGGCGATTCGGTAAATCGTCCCTACAGGAGGATCGCAGGGTTGAGCGGGCGAACAAACCTTGCTGTTGAACTTTTTGAATACATGAAACGCTTGTATTTGTACGGCTGTTGGTTATAAGTAGTGATATGTCCGAGATCCGGTTTAATTTTGTGACAGGCGACTGGGTTATTATAGCACCTGAACGCTCCAAACGGCCCGAGGACTTTACTTCTGCGAAGAAAAAAGAAGCAGTACCCGGATACGTTCCAACATGCCCGTTCTGTCCCGGCAATGAAGACCAGACACCTGAAGAAACGTTCCGCATAAGTAACAACGGCCAATGGACGGTCAGGTCTACACTCAATAAGTTTTCTGCATTGACCCCCGGTTATGATATTGTCAGGCACGTCATGGGTTTCAAGAAATTCATGACCGGTTTCGGTATACATGAAGTCATCATAGAAACACAGCAGCACAACATGCCGACGGCATTCCTGCCAGCTTCACATGTGGGGGAGATCATATATTCTTACAGGAACAGGTTTCTGGATTTTTACAAAAATGACGAAATTAAACACGTTATCGTGTTCAAGAACCACGGACTGAGGGCCGGTACATCACTCCAGCATCCCCATTCGCAGATCGTTGGTACGCCGGTAATACCGGGACAGGTAAAGGGCAGGATCGAAGAGGCATTGAGGTACTACGACGATTTCGGAGAATGCCTTTACTGCTGGTATATGAAGGAAGAGCAGAGGGAAATGACAAGGGTCGTCTCTGAAAATAAGTCATTTGTTGTGTTTATTCCGTATGCTGCACTGTCACCTTTCCATATATGGATCTTTCCCAAGAGGCACAACGGATGTTTCGGGTATATAACCGATGCAGAGATTTCAGACCTTGCCGATATACTGAAGGATACACTTCTGCGGCTGTATCACGGGCTCAGCGACCCTGATTTGAATTATGTTATCCGATCGCTCTCGCCGCAGGAAAATGCCGTAAGGTACTTCCACTGGTACCTCTCCATTGTTGCCAGGGTAACAAGAACAGCGGGTTTCGAGATGGGCACGGGCATGTATATAAACCCGTCACTGCCTGACAACAGTGCCAGGTTTCTCAGGGATGTTCAGTTTTAAATATACCCGGTATTGACCCCTGCTTTCTTCTCTTCCCTTTTAATTCGTAAAGGACACAGCAGGGCATCAATGTTGACAAAAAAATAGAAAATAAGCTATTAAAAGCCGTATCAGAATAGGAATCAGGAGGGAGATAAGGTGAAGAAAATTATCAGGTCGCGTTTTTTGGTAGTAGTAGTCTTGGTATTAATGGTATTCACAACTGTAAATTGCGGCTTCATCCTCTACCCTGAAAGAAGGGGTAATAGGCCGGGGGATGTTGACGGTGTGGTACTCATCATGGATTGTCTTTGGCTTCTTGTCGGTATTGTCCCGGGCGTGGTAGCACTGGTTGTGGACTTTACTACAGGCTCAATATACTTTGGGAGAGACGGCAGGAGAGAAAGAAGAGAAAGGAGGCACATAGACATAAGGATGGATTCATTGGATGTTCATCCCGGTGACAGGCTTGCGTTCGATCTTGCAGGTCCTGCACCGGAGAATGCAGAGGTTGATGTAACACTTGCACCAAAGTCTGACTGGAGTAAAGCAGTTACGATGCTTGACAGGAAATATGCAAAGGGTGAGGAATCCCTGAATATGGTCATGCTGACCATCCCGAAGCAGCTTGAGCCAGGGGCATACAGGATCGAGGTCAAAGTAAACGGCTTCGAATCATCTTCGCTGAACCTTAACGTCACACTTTGAAAACAACAAGAGGGGTGGCCATGATTTATACCATAACACTTAACCCGGCACTTGACAGGACGCTCTGGGTCAAGCACGTGCATGCTGATGATTCCAACAGAATCGAACGCGAAGAACGTTATGCCGGGGGTAAGAGTATAGATGTATCCAAAGTGCTTACAACGCTTGGGACAAACAGCAGGGCATTGGGGTTTGTCGGAGGATTCACCGGCGCCGAGCTTGAAGGACTTCTTCTGAAAGAAGGGGTACAATTTGACTTCATAAAGATCACAGGAGAAATCCGTACTAACATTGTCATAAATGATATTGGTGACGGTACGCAGACAGTCTTCAGCGCGCATGGTCCGGAAATCCCCGCGAATAAACTCGAAGATATGATACATACGATTGAAAAGATCGAGAGACCGGAGTTTATCGTCATAAGCGGGAGTCTTCCTACAGGAGTTCACCCGGAGATATACCGGAGGATCATAGAGATCGCCAAGAACAGGGGGGCAAGAGCAGTGCTGGATACAGACGGAGATGCCCTTAAAATAGGCATACAGGCTTTCCCTGATATAATAAAGCCGAACATTTACGAGCTCGGCAGGCTTACCGACAGGGAGCTGAAGAACATGGACGACATAATAAGTGCGGCCCGCAGTGTTAAAGAGAAGGGCGTAAAGATCGTGCTTGTTTCAATGGGGGCCAAGGGCATACTGCTGGTCAGCGAGAACGAACGTCACATAGCTGTGCCTCCCAAGGTGGATGTTAAAAACACAATCGGTGCAGGAGATGCTTCTGTGGCAGGCTTTGTGTACGGACTGTCAGGGGGCAAAAGCCTTAAGGAGTCGCTTGTATATGCTGTAGCCGCAGGTACTGCAACCACACTGATGCCGGGTACAGCGCTTTGCCAGAAGGAGGATTTTCTCAGACTTGTTCCGCAGATCAAGTGCTGCGAGTTCGGGGAGAAACTGGACGAGGAAAAGCTGGCAGCGGAATCTGTTTAAGATGAAGTAGAACCCCACTGCCGTCATCCCTGCGAAAGCAGGGAACTATTTTAAAGAACTGGATTCCCGTTTGCACGGGAATGACATTACAGCCCTTTTTTATTTTTGATGCAATTTCTGGGTTCATCACAACATCCACCAGAGGTCTTGACATATTATGAGCATTTGCTTATAATTAATCCAGAGGTGATTTTATGCCAAGACCGGTATGTTGCAGAAGGGTAGGATTTGTGCCCGGCACAAGGTATTTCAAACCAAGTGGCATACCCATGCATATGCTCGGGGAGGTTGTTTTGAGCATAGACGAGCTCGAAGCTGTGAGGCTTGCCGATTACGAAGGGCTTTACCAGGAACAGGCAGCAGAAAAGATGCATATCTCCAGACCTACCTTCGGCAGGATCATAGAATCAGCGCACAGGAAAATAGCAGATGCATTGGTAAAGGGAAAGGCATTAAGAATCGAAGGAGGTAATATTGAAATGCGTGGATTTGGAGACGTTCGTAATGGCATGGGCGCCGACGGATTTTGCATATGTCCCAAATGTAACGAAAAGGTACCGCATAAGGCCGGTATACCGTGTAAAGAGGAAAGATGTCCCAAATGCGGGACAAGTATGATGAGGGAAGGGTCTTCCTGTCATGAGAAGTTATTGGGAAAAAGAAGGCAGATAAAAATATAAACGGAGGTAAGTATGAAAATAGCAGTTGCATCTGACAACGGACAAAACATATCTTCCCATTTCGGGAGGACAAGAGGGTTTGTGATCTTTGACATTGAGAACAGCAGCATAAAAAACCGGGAATACAGGAACAATACTTTTACCGGGCATGCCAGGGGTATAGAGCATGAGCATGGCAACTACGACCACCACAGCCTTATCTTAGAGGCTCTGTCAGACTGCAAGATTGTAATATCGCACGGCATGGGCAGACGGATTTATGACGATCTAAAAGACGCAGGAATAGAGGTCTTTGTCACGGACGAGACAGATACTAACAGGGCGGTAGAATTGTTCCTCAATAACAAGCTTACAGACAACCCAGAGCTTGTTGATGCGCATAAGCACGTATAAGATCTGGTGAAAAAAGGAAGAATTAACCAAATATGACCCTGTATATCACGCCGTAAAGTTTGGGATCAGGCTTATTTCTTCTCGAATAGTTTCTTGTACTGGCCGTATCCTTCCTTCTCCAGGTCTTCCTTGGGGATGAACCTCAAGGCGGCGGAGTTTATACAGTAGCGCAGCCCCGTCGGTTTTGGCCCGTCATCGAAGACATGTCCCAGGTGCGAGCCTGCCGTGCTCTCCACCTCTGTCCTGACCATAAAGTGGCTTGTGTCCTTTTTTTCAACGATATTGTCCGGCACAAGCGGTTTTGTAAAGCTGGGCCAGCCTGAGCCAGAGTCGAACTTGTCAGTTGAACTGAACAACGGCTCCCCGGAAACAATGTCCACATATATGCCTTCCCTGTGGTTGTTCCAGTATTCGTTGTCAAACGGTTTTTCAGTGCCGCATTCCTGTGTGACCTTGTATTGCAGGGGAGTGAGCTTCTTTTCGAGATCCTTCTTTGAGGGTTTTTCATCCCCCCACTGCTTTTCAAGATACGCATCACGTCCTGAACCAATCCTGTAAAGCTTGTACCGTATAGGGTCTTTCTTGTAATAGTCCTGATGGTAGTCCTCGGCAGGATAGAATTCCGTGAACTTGATGATTTTTGTAACGATCGGCTTGTCAAAATCCCATAGCCTGGCAGTCTCTTCTTTGGATTTTTCCGCAAGCTGCTTTTCTTCATCTGTTTGATAGAAAATTGCTGTTTTGTACTGTGAACCTCTGTCAACGAACTGACCGCCGCTGTCCGTCGGGTCAATCTGCCTCCAGTAAACGTCAAGGAGCTCTTTGTAGGTAATCTTTGACGGGTCGTACGTTACCTGTATTGCCTCATAATGGCCCGTTGTCCCGGAGGAAACTTCCTCGTATGTCGGGTTTTTTGTTTTTCCTCCGGTATAGCCTGATACGACCTTTACCACGCCCTTGAGGTGTTCAAACGGGGACACCATACACCAGAAACACCCTCCTGCGAATATAGCGGTTTCCAGATTCTTCCCGGACGTTGTATTGCTGTCTCCCGGGTCCTGAGTTTGTGTACGGTCTGCCCGTGCAAGCATTATTACCATACTGACTGCCGTGATGATGAGCAATACTTTCACCATATGATCTGATAATGCGCACAGCAACAGCTCGAGTCAAGTGCGGTACTTCTACCGTACAGGCACAAATATGCCCCGGGGGATGTCCACGTTCAGTTTCATGTCCTTCAATATGTACCTTTCATAGAGTTCACCTTTGAAATTATACAGCAGTAACTTCACGGGTATGAGTGTATCGGAATCCACCCATATTGATGCCTTGCTGTACAATATTCCGTCAACGGGCCTGTCGGAAAGGAAAGCATCGAACCTCAGGGCATCCACGCCGGCTTCATCGTCGTGCACCGCCTTGATCGAGTTCAGTCTGAACTGCCCGGCCTTGATGGAATCCTCCATCTGTTCAAGGATCATCCTGGTCATAAAAATTATGTCCGATTGATTGATCTGCCAGTGGTTTGGATGGAATGCCTTTACAAAATTGCTTTTCAACTTGAACTTCATGAACCCGAGGTACCCCGCAATTCCGCTGTCTTTTCCCTTGAAATGGTTTTTATCTTTTTTACAGTTATATACTGCAACAAGTCCCTTTTCCTGTTCGTTCGTCCACTTCATATAAATGCTGCACGGTGCCTCGTAGTAATAGCTTATTGTCTCTGTGTGGCTGAGCTTACCGTTGAACATTTCCTGTTTTATAAATGTGCAATGATAGCTCTTTATCTGCTTTAAGGCATCTATATCTTTTTTAAGCAGTGCTATTATCACGTTGTTCATTATCGACTGTGCGGTGCTGATCTTCTGCGTATTCACTGTACTCTCTGGTTCCTCTCCTCCGAGTGCATAGCGTACAGGTAGGTAAAACGATATGCACGCCATAAATAACAGCATGTACTTTACCCCGTTAGAAAGTCGCACCATATATAGCGGGGATAATATGATACATCTCAAATTCCTTATAGAAAGGGCGTGCTTTCCCGTCTTAGATTTTCTAACGGGGTTTATGATCTTTGAACCGGTATAAGAATCTCTTTTCATGATTATTGCAGTATAAGCAATAACGACAGGGCGGTCAATTAATTAAACACTTCCTGCCGAGCACTTGAAAACAGTAATAGTGTACTTTAACTAATACAACAGGGAGGCGTTTATGCTGCAGACTTTCAAACTGATTAAGAGTGAAGAGGAGAAAGATCGGGAGGGAAAGTATGAAGTAAGAGATGCTGATAAGCCCGATGCTGAACTGCTTGATACGTACTCGCGTGCAGTCATAAAGGTAGTGGATGATGTAGGCCCGGCAGTCGTAAGTATTTCTGTCGGAGCTCAGTCAAGGGAGAGCGAAACAGAACAGATCGGGGCCGGTTCAGGTGTTATCATAGCTCCCGACGGCTATGTCCTTACCAATGATCACGTTGTGCACAACGCAAAAGAGCTGAGCGTAACGCTTACCAGCGGGACAACTATTCCTGCAGCACTTATCGGCACAGATCCGGCAACTGATCTTGCGGTAATCCGTGCAGACGGTTCAGGCCTTCCTTATGCTTCACTCGGAGATTCGGGCTCTTTGCGCGTGGGGCAGCTTGTTATTGCCATAGGCAATCCGTTCGGGTTCCAATCGACTGTGTCCACCGGGGTGGTGAGCGCACTTGGCAGGGCTTTAAGAAGCCGGGGTGGAAGGCTCATAGAGGACATCATTCAGCATACAGCCCCGCTCAATCCCGGGAATTCAGGGGGGCCGCTTGTAGATTCCAGGGGACGGATAGCAGGTATCAACACTGCGATCATAGTTATGGCGCAGGGGATCGGCTTTTCCATACCATCGAATACAGCCCAATGGGTTGTATCTCAATTACTGACCAACGGAAGGGTGCGCCGAGGATACCTCGGCATCACTGCGCAGCAGCGTCCTCTCGGCAGACGGCTGGTAAGGTTCCATAATCTTAAAGCAGAGTTTGCCGTAGAAGTCGTGTCGATCATGCACGACAGTCCGGCCGGGAAAGCAGGTATTTGCGAGGGTGACCTTATCATTGCTATTAACGGAAAAGAAGTCGCGAGCGTGGACCACATTCACAGCCTCATAGGTGAATTGCCTGCCGGCATACCTGTTACCGTGACCGTACTACGGGGACAGGAACGGTTTGAAAAAGAGGTTGTCATAGCCGAGGCTTGAGAAATTTACCCCGTTACACCGATTATTTCATAATTATCCATTCTTTTTTTCATGTCTGTCTCCTTTTTATTTACCGCCTGCATTAAAGCTTCGGAATAGCGTGTACCTGCAGCAATGCCATAAGGTGCTGTCTCGTTTATGCGTTCAATGTCTTTTTTTGTTAGTATCACATCAACTGCAGCAATGTTCTCCTCAAGATACTTTCAGTGTTTAGTACCAGATATGGGCACGATGTCTTTGCCCTGTGCAAGCACCCATGCCAATGCAAGCTGTGAAGGTGTGCATTTTTTTCTGCCGCAATATCTTCTATACGTTGCAGGAAAAACAGGTTTTTCTTTATATTCCCTTCCTGAAAACGCGGGTTCATGCGCCTGAAATCGTCAGGAGAAAGGCTGTTTGCGTCCTTATTACATTTTTCGGGTTTATGGCAACCCTCGCTCTTGAACTTTTCGAGATAATGCATATTATTATAATAGAAGTTAAACCTCGTGCGTGAGCTTCTGTAAGAGTGCTCGAAAAGGTTGCTCACATTAAGC
>JAJYJX010000112.1 GCA_021789095.1 bacterium | reverse complement strand
GCTGCCGTATGAGCTCATGGACAGGCTTTCTTCAAGGATCATAAGCGAGGTCGTAGGCGTCAACAGGGTCGTATATGATATCAGCTCAAAACCTCCAAGCACTATAGAGTGGGAGTAGGATGGGTTCTTATAATTTCGTACATCTCCATCTTCACACGCAGTACAGCCTGCTTGACGGGGCGGTCCATATCAAGAGGCTTGCAGAAAGGCTTAAGTCTTACGGTATGACGGCTGCTGCGATGACGGATCATGGCAATATGTTCGGGGCCATAGATTTTTACCTCAGGATGAGAGATAAGGGTATAAAGCCCATAATAGGTATAGAAACATACGTTACCAATGACAGCATAAAAAACAAGAATTCAAACTCTGAATCCTACCATCTTGTGCTGCTTTCCAGGAATGAAACAGGGTACAAGAACCTGCTCAAGCTTACCAGCATAGCCCATATTGATGGATTCTACGGTAAGCCGCGCATAGACAAGACGCTGCTTTCCGAGAACTGTGAGGGGCTGATCGCACTGTCAGCGTGCTTGCACGGGGAGATTGCGTCAAAACTTCTCTCAGGGAACGCCGCAGATGCAATTGCTGCTGCAGAGCAGTACAGGGAGATATTTAAGGATGATTTCTTTCTCGAGGTACAGTCGAACGGTATGAAAGAGCAGCTGGTTGCGAACAACCTGCTGTACGATCTCTCAAACAGCCTCCACATACCGGTGGTTGCGACAAACGACGTTCACTATCTCGACAGATCTGATGCAAAGGCGCATGATGCTCTTTTATGCATACAGACAAAGAAGAAATTGACCGATGCTGATAGGCTCAGGTTTTCCACACAGGAGTTGTACCTGAAAACACAGGAGGAGATGGCAAAGGCATTTTCCTCCCATCCCGAGGCTTTGGAATCAACATGGGAGATCTCCAACAGGTGCAACATGGAGATCGAACTCAATAAGTTCCATTTCCCTGAAATAACGTTTGAAGGCGCCATGAACTATGATGAGCGCCTTGAAGGATTTGCCACTGACGGTCTGGGCAGGCTCATGCAGCAGCATCCGTATATGAGGGAGAAGGAACAGCAGTACAGGAACAGGCTGAAGCACGAACTCGAAACAATCAGGCAGACAAAATTCTCGAGCTATTTCCTTATTGTGAGGGACATTATAGATTATGCAAAGAAGCACGACATCCCTGTGGGTCCGGGCAGGGGTTCTGCCGCAGGCAGCCTTGTTGCCTATGCAATAGGCATAACAGGTATAGACCCTATCAAGTACGGTCTGTTCTTTGAACGCTTCCTCAATAAAAGCCGCATCAGCATGCCCGATATTGATATGGATTTCTGCGCCGACAAGAGGGACCATGTTATAGAGTACCTGAAAGAAAAGTACGGTTCCCAGAAGGTGGCAAGGATAACATCGTTCACCACCCTGAAGGCAAAAGGTGTTATAAAAGATGTGGGCAGGGTCCTTGATATACCTTACGGTGTTGTTGACGGCATAACCAAACTGATCCCGCCCGATCCCAAGCTTACCCTTACTGACGCAATAAAAATCATTCCGAAGCTGGAAGAAATTGCAGCAAAGGATGAAAGGATAAAGGAGATGCTCGAGATAGCGCAAAAACTCGAGGGTCTGCTCAGGGATAAATCGCTCCATGCGGCAGGTGTTGTGCTGGCGGATAAGCCTCTCCATGAATACGTGCCCCTCTACAGGGATAAGAGCGGCAATATTGTTACAGGTTACGAATGGAAGTATCTGGAAAAAACAGGGCTTATAAAATTCGACCTGCTCGCACTCGCAACGATAACGGTGATCGAGAAAACAAAGAGCCTGGTAAAGCAGTACCGGAACATCGATGTTGACCTGAACAGCATAGATCTGGATGATCCGAAACTGTATGATGGAATGCAAAAGGGGGACAGTGTAGGATTGTTCCAGCTTGAGAGCTCGGGCATGCAGAACACCCTGAAGAAGATCAAACCGTCCAAGTTCGAGGATCTGATAGCTGTAAACGCCATATACAGGCCCGGCCCCATGGCATGGATAGATGATTTCGCAAAGAACAAGGAAAAGGGCGCGATCCCGGGTAAATCCCCGGTGCTGAAAGAGATCCTGAAAGGTACGTACGGTGTTATCCTGTACCAGGAGCAGGTTATGATGATAGCAAGCGAGATAGCGGGTTTCAGCCTCGAAGAGGCCGACTATGTGAGGAAGGTCATCTCAAAGAAAGAAGGAGAAGAGCTTCCTGTGCTGCATGAAAAATTCGTAAAGGGGGCCGTTGCAAAAGGCGTAAAAAAAGCGGACGCCGAAGACCTGTACTCGCAGTTAAAGAGCTTTGCTGAATATGCATTCAACAAGTCTCACAGTGCAGCTTACGCGCTTGTTGCCGTATGGACATCCTATCTGAAAGCATATTATACGATTGAATTCATGACAGCTATTCTTTCAAATATGGCGACAAAGAAAAACCAGCAGAATTCGAAGTTGTCCTATTATATAAACTACTGCCGGAAAACAGGCATAGACATACTGGGCCCCGATATAAACAAATCACAGAAGGATTTTTCAATCGAGCAGGACAGGATACGGTTCGGGTTCCTCGCGATAAAGAATGTGGGAGAATCGGCAATAGATTCGATAGTAAGGGCAAGGGAAAATGGGGCGTTTGAATCATTATGGGATTTTCTTGTGAGGGTCGATCAATCCAAGGTCAACAGGAAGGTTGTCGAAAGCCTGATAAAGGCAGGGGCCTTTGATTTTACAGGAAGCACCAGAGCTTTGATGTTCAGCAGCCTTGACAGTTCTTACTCACAGGCCGGCAAGATGAACATATCACCCGGACAGAGCCAGTTGTTTAAAATGGATGCAATGCCAGCAAGGGCCGAACAGTCCGGCAATCAGCAGGAATGGGGAGAACTTGAAAGACTGGCCTATGAAAAAGAGCTTCTCGATACCTATATCTCGGGTACGCCCCTGCACAATTATCAGAGGGAACTTAAAAACTTTACCAATGCCGGAATAGGGGAACTCATGGAAAAGGACGGGCAGACAGTAACGATAGGCGGCATGCTTACCTCTGTAAAGGAGAGCAAGGAGAAGAAAAGCGGCAAGCTCATGGGTTTTGCCGTACTGTCAGACGAAGAGGCCAGTGTGGACGTGGTGATCTTTTCAAGCATATACAGCAGTATCGTGGACACAATCAGGGGCAATAAACCTGTTATCATAAAAGGTACGGTAAAGGTGGAAGAACAGGACAACGACAGCGAGGCAGGACAGGAGAGCGTTGCCAAGATTATTGCGGAAAAAATCCTTCCCATCGATCAGGCAATATCAAACCTTATAGATGAGATCCATATAGAGGCTGACTTCGGAAGCCTTACAGAGGAAAACATGATGATGATCAAGGATTGCCTGAACAGGAATAAAGGTATAGCCAAGGTTTATTTTGACTATATGAAGGACGGCAGAAAAGAGTATATTATAGAACTGCCCGATTATTTCAGAATTAAACCGGATGAACAATTCTTTATACAGATCAGGGATATTATAGGGGACGCCAGGATATATTCCAATAAGCAATAAGGGAGGGTATATGACGAAGATAGGAGAATTCCAGAAAAACAGGAATAATGAAAACTCGAAGGTGCTGACGGAGGCGAATCCGCACAAGGCCCAGCCGATAAACATACAGGATCAGCTTCTGAATCAGTTAAGGAGGGATAAGACAAAGGTTTCCATAGAACTGGTGTCAGGGAGTGTTGTTAACGGGGAGATAACGGGTTTTGACAGCTACTCTATCATTCTTGAAAATGACAGCAGGCAGCTGATCTATAAACATGGCATTATCCTGATAAGGTGGAGTTCCTCTTGATAGTAAGAAAAGACAGAGTACTGGCAGTACATATCCGGATGGATAAGGATCCCCAAGGAGATGTGCCGAAAAAGCTGGAAGAGCTATCGGCGCTTATACAGGCAGACGGCGGAGAGGTCATCGGAACCGTTGTGCAGAGGATAAAAAAAGCAAACAGCTCTACACTTCTCGGGAGCGGACAGATCATGAATATTAACGACACGGCAACACAATGCGATGCAGAGGTCATCGTTTTCAACAGGGAACTCTCACCTTCTCAGCAGAGAAATATAGAATACATGCTCGATAAAAGGCTCATAGACAGGACCCGGTTAATTATAGACATATTTGCCCGGCGCGCTAATTCCAGGGAAGGGAAGCTCGAAGTTGAGGAGGCCCTGCTCAGGTACATGCTGCCGAGACTTACCGGTAAGGGTATTGTGATGTCACAGACAGGCGGAGGTGTCGGTACAAGGGGGCCTGGTGAAACAAAGCTGGAAATAGACAGGAGGAGAATAAAGGAAAGGCTTGGCAGGATCAAACAGCTTATGGATACCGTTAAAAAGCAGAGGATGGTACAGCAGGGCAGAAGGACGAGGACCGGCATACCGCTTATTTCCCTTGTCGGTTACACAAGTGCGGGCAAATCAACGCTTTTGAACAGGCTTGCCAGGGCGTATGTACAGTCAAGCGATGACCTGTTTACCACGCTTGATCCGGTCTCGAAGAGATTGTATCTGAAAGACGGGAGTTTCGCTCTTGTAACGGACACGGTAGGATTTATAGAGGACCTTCCCGTCCAGCTTATAAGGGCATTCAGGACCACGCTTGAGGACGTCTCAAGGTCCGATCTCCTGCTGTTCCTCATAGACGTATCCAAGCCCGATTATGACAAGGATATAAATGTCGTCATGGACATACTCAAGGAGATACATGCCGACAGCCTGCCTATAATATATGTTTTCAACAAAATAGATAAACTTGACAGTGATATATCGCTGAAAGGATTAACAAATAATTATGAAAGCAGTATACTTGTTTCAGCCAGGGACGGCACCGGAATTGATATGCTTAAGGATATGATAATAAACAAGCTTTTCCTCATAAAGCACGTGAGAGATACGCAGGACAAAAATGAATTACATAGAGTTGTTTAAAAAATATTCCTGGCTTATAAACTTTATTATGCTGGTTCTGCTTGCATACATGCTGGCATCCCTTACATCATCGTACATAAGTTCAAGGCTTTTCTCGGTCCCGACGGTTAATACGGCCGATACGGCTCTGGAACAGAAGGCGGTTGTACCTGCGGTAAAAAAGGATCAGAATTATTATACCAGCATTGTTGAAAGGAATATTTTTAATTCCTCTGCCCACGGGCTCGAAGATATTGCTAACGGCGGCAGCGGCCCCGTGTCCAAGAGCAGCCTCAGTGCCAGGCTGCTTGGCACAGTCGCAGGCTCATCAGAGTATGCCTATGCCGTGATACAGGTGAACAACGATATAAACGTTTACCGTGTAAAGGACGAGATCGGCAATGCGGTTATCCTGGCCATAGAAAGAAAAAAAGTGATCATATTGCACAATGGTGCTAAAGAAGAGTTGAGTATGTATGAAGAAGAAAATAAAGGAGTAACCGGGACAGCAGCCGGCACTGCGTACAATGTAACGCAGGTAGGCAAGGGTACTTATAATATACCCGAGAACCAGTTCAAGTCAGCCATACAGAACATGGGCGAACTGCTTACCCAGGCAAGGGTTGTTCCCAATATGTCGTCAGGCAATATAAGCGGTTACAGGATATTTGCAATAACCCCGGGTAGCCTGTATGCGAATATCGGACTGCATGATGGGGATGTGATACACAGCGTTAACGGCATACAGGTAACGACACCGGAAAGTGCATTGCAGCTTTTTCAGCAGTTGCAGAACGAACGGCGCTTTACGGTAAACATAGACAGGAATGGACAACCGATGACTTTAAATTATACAGTACAGTAAAGGTGAAAAGATGGATAAAAAAGCGCTCATTTATATTCTGTGCATTACATCGCTGCTGGTTCCGGCATCGCTGTATGCCAAGGAAACAGGCATTGCTGTTACCTCGGTGACGGTAAGCAAGCCGGAAAAAAAGCAAAAGCGGGCAGAGATCCCGAAAGTAACAATGGACTTCAACGATGTTGATATAAAGGATTTTATAAAGGTAATCAGCAAGGTCACGGGCAAGGACTTTATCCTTTCACAGAACGCAACCGGGAAAGTCACAATCATTTCGCCGACACCGGTGACGATAGATGAAGCATGGAGGATATTTGAGTCCGTACTCCAGGTAAACCAGCTTACCACTGTGGGTTCGGGTAATGTGTTAAAGATAATACCCCTGAGGGAGGCAAAGGGTGCTGATATAAGCACATACCTGGGCAGGACGGCTGAACAGACAAGCGATGTATATATAACGCAGGTTATACCGCTGCATTACATAACCGCGAACGATATGGCAAACGTGCTGAGGCCGTTTTTGTCATCATTCGGCAACATACAGCCTTATGATCCGACAAACACGCTGATCGTGACAGAGTCTGCCTCAAACATAGACAGGCTTTTAAAGATCATAAGGGAACTCGACACGGATATATACCGGCAGACGATAGAAGTTATAAAGCTTAAATATGCTACTGCGCAGAGCATAGCCAACATCATTAACAACCTGTACTCCGGACAGGCAGGCCAGGCAGTGAGACCGGCATTCGGGCTTTTAAGGCGGGCACAGTCGACGGGCGTGCAGCAGCCCATAAAGGTACTGTACGATGACAGGACAAACGCCATAATCCTTGTCGCAAGTATTGATGAGATGTCATCCATTGAAGAACTGATCAGAAAGCTTGATGTCCCTGTTGTAGGGGAAGGACAGATACATGTTTATTACCTGAAGAACGCAAATGCCGAAAAACTTGCAACGACCCTTGCCACCCTTGCAGGAAGCAGCACTGCTTCTCTGCCGGGTGCGCCGGGCCAGGCTGCACAGCATGCACCTGCTGTTGCGCAGCTTGCAGGAGGTGTAAAGATCACAGCCGATCCTGCGACGAATTCCCTGATCATAATTGCAACCCCGCAGGACTACGAGGTACTGAAGGGTGTCATTGAGGACCTTGATATAAGGAGAAGGCAGGTTTATGTACAGGCGGTCATAGCCGAGCTGTCACTCAACGGGACAAAACAGCTCGGTGTTGATTTGAACGCGATACCGAACCTGAATTCAAACGGCGTCCAGGTAGGCGGTACCAGCAGTATGGGGGCAGGCAGTACTACACTGCCGTCTGCGACAAACCCCCTCGGTCCTTTCGGTCAATCGGGCATATCGCTCGGCGTGATAAGCGGAACAATCACGCTGAACGGCGTCACCTATCCCAATATTGTCAGCTTCATAAATGCACTTGAAACGTCCAGCCAGGCAAATGTGCTTTCCACGCCGAACATACTTGCAACCGACAATGAAGATGCGGAGATTATGGTCGGTGAGAACATTCCGGTACCCACAGGCCAGACAGTGGGACAGATCAGCGGGTATGCCCAGACGTTTGTCCAGAGGCAGGATGTCGGTCTGAAACTGAAGATCACACCGCAGATAAATGCTGGTGATTATATAAGGTTAAAGCTCAACTTCGAGCTGACTTCGATCATACCGTCCCCGCAGGGACTCGACGTGAATACACTTGGCATCACTACATCAAAGAGGTCTGCCGAGACAGTCGTTACCGTGAAAGACAGAAGCACCGTAGTAATAGGCGGCTTGCTCGATAATCAATCAACGGTGAGTGAAAGGAAGATCCCGTTTCTGGGCGATCTCCCGCTGATAGGATGGTTGTTCAGGTATTCGACCAAGACAAAAACCAAAACGAACCTTATGATCTTCCTCACCCCGTATATCGTAAAGAGCGCTTCAGATATTGCAGAGATAAACCAGATGAAGGAAAATCAGGCGAAGAAGTTTGAGAGGGATACATTCGGTTACGAGTTGAAGAATAGCCCTTTCACAGAAACGTTCCAGGGTATGAATCAGGCCCATGCAGCCACTGCCGAGAAACCAAAACCACTGTTGTTTACAGGAGAAACATACATTACACCCGAGGGCGAGTTCCCCGTCAAGGCGGCGTTGCCCGAAACAGCCGGAACCGTGACGCAAACAACAGCAGTGTCTCTTACAGGCAGTACCGAAACGGCTTCATCCATAACACAGTCAACAGCAGTCCCTGTTACAGGAGGTACGGTTACAGCCACGTCTGCTGCCGGTGAAACAATAACAGGCGCGGCATCTGTACAGGCGGCGCCTGAAGTGCGAAGCCCGGAAAAGATTACAGCGACAACGGTTGAAGAAAAATTTACAGGAACTACATTTATTGAAGAGGCCGTGAAGCCGACTGAAACAACAGAAAAACCATGAAACAAAAAGCCCTGATTGGCGAGATATTGCTGAAGAACAATGTTATAACACCTGCGCAGCTCGAAGAATCGCTTGCATACCAAAAGGAAAAGGGCGGCAGGCTCGGCGAACTGCTGCTGACGAAGTTTAAATTCATCACAGAGACGGATTTTCTGAAAGCGCTGTCAGAACAGTTTGGCATTGAGTATATACCAAACCTGACAGGCCAGAAGCTCGACACCGACCTGATCCAGAGATTCCCCAAGACCTTTTCAAGACGGTTCG
>JAJYJX010000111.1 GCA_021789095.1 bacterium | reverse complement strand
TATATATAAGATAAACAATTATTAGTATTCTTGTCAAGAAATAATTGAGGCTATAATAAGCTATATTTTATAATATGTTATGGTTTAATTAGTACAAACATCATGGAACCTAAGTTGTCATTCCCGTGAAGACGGGAATCCAGTCCTTTACTGTTGTCATATAAATTAAAAATACTCCCAATTACGAACGAGCATGACTTCTGGATTCCTGCTTTCGCAGGAATGACGAAACTACAGAATGCTATGGAAGTATTTGAAGACCACGTTGTAAAGAGGCTGTCCGAAAATTTCAATCCGTCACTATTGAACTTCCCGGGTTAAAACAATTTCCTTAGATTTTTCTTGCGCTAGGTAACCCCAATTGTTAAGCATAAATACCTATGTGGAATATAATAGTTACAGGTTTGACCTCGCTTTTCACGGATATTTCGAGCGAGATGATCTATCCAATCATCTCGCTTTACCTGCTTGCCCTTGGTTCAAGCCCGGCACTTATCGGGCTTATTGAAGGTATTGCAGAGAGCACTGCAAGCGTGGTTAAAGTTTTTTCAGGTGCTATATCAGACAGGATAAGAAAAAGGAAATCGCTTGCGATCCTTGGATATGCATTTTCTCCGATTGGCAAGTTTTTTATGTGGCTGGCAAAAGACTGGGGTTTTGTATTTATAGGCAGAACACTGGACAGATTCGGCAAAGGCATAAGAACAGCACCCAGAGATACCATTATAGCAGAATCAAGCAGTTCTGAAAAAAGAGGTGCATCCTTCGGGCTTCATAGAGCCATGGACACCCTTGGCGCTATCTTCGGTGTTATAATAGCCATTATTATCATGAGGCACCTCGGGCTTAATGAGGGCTTGCACACGGTACAGAATATTCAATCTTATCTGCCTGCATTCAAAACAATCATACTGATAAGCCTTATCCCTGCTGCTATAGGTGTTGCAATATTATTCCTTGTAAAAGAAACAGGCACTGGCAAGCCTCTGGCACATAACCTTTCATTGAAATGGTCGAAACTCGACAGAAGATTAAAAGCCTTTCTTATTGTAACCTTTATATTTACGCTCGGAAACTCTTCAAACCAATTTTTACTGATGCGGGCAAAAGGCATAGGGTTTTCAGTTGAAGGTGTGCTTTTTCTATATCTCGTTTACAATCTTGTTTACGGCATTATTTCATGGCCTGCCGGAAGACTTTCAGACAGGATCGGAAGAAAAACACTGATCGTTTCCGGTTACTTTGTTTATGCTATTGTTTACACGGGATTTGGTTTGTCCAGTACCAGTTCTGCCATGTGGATGCTGTTTTCCATCTACGGCCTTTATATAGCATTTACAGAAGGTGTGGAAAAGGCACTGATTTCAGATATAGCGCCAAAGGATCTCAGGGCTACGTTGATAGGCTTACATGCAACGCTTGTCGGCATAGGCCTGTTTCCGGCCTCCCTGCTCGCAGGACTTATATGGGACACGCTCGGACCGCAATTCACATTCTATTTCGGCGGACTGATGGGCATTATAGCGGCGATCGGAATGCTGATAGTGCTGTAAAACTTGCTACACGTATAGTCATGAAAAAAAGGGCGTCCTGCGTTTCGGGGGGCGCCCCTGCAAAGAAATTATTATTCTGCGAGAATCTTGTTTATGTTGTCGAGAATTTCCTTGGGTGTCCACATACCTTCAGATTTTGTAACACCGTCTGTCATCTTCATATAGAACTGGTATATCCTTCTCCCCTGTACGCCGAATATCTTGCCTGTTATACCCTTTGACAGGTCTGAAGCCAGGAATACAACAACAGGAGAAATATGCTCCGGAGCAAGATCCTTTTCCTGTCCTGCGAACATTGGCAGGTCCTCTGTCATTCGCGTGTATGCAATGGGCGCAACCGCATTTACTGTTATACCAGCTTTTTCAAGCTCCAGTGCGTCTGTCTTTGTTATAGAATAAATACCGCCTTTTGCAGCGCTGTAGTTTGTCTGGCCGAAGTTACCCATAAGTCCGGCTATGGATGTTGTATTGATGATTCTTCCTCCCTGTCCCTGTTCCTTTAAAACCTTTGCTGCAGCCTGGGTTACGGCAAAAGTACCTTTCAGATGTACTGCTATTACTATATCGAATTCTTCCTCTGTCATCTTAAGAAGTGTTTTGTCGCGCAGAATACCGGCATTGTTCACAACAATATCCAGTTTACCGAAAGCGTCTATTGCTGTTTTAACAATATTAGCTGCACCTTGCATTGTTGCCACAGAATCATAATTTGCTACTGCAGAACCGCCCTTTTTTTTGATCTCATCAACAACTACATCGGCAGCCTTTGATGAAGAACCAGAGCCATCTCGTGTGCCTCCAAGATCATTAATAACAACTTTTGCCCCTTCCTTTACCATTGCAAGAGCATGCTGTCTACCAATCCCTGAACCGGAGCCGGTGATTATTGCCACCTTCCCATCCAGAAGTCCCATAACCTTACCTCCTTTAATTTTTTGATAATATAATCAATAAAAATTATTTCACTGTATGTCAATAAAAACAGTATAATTTAATCGAAGAAAGGTATCCGGATGGCGGAATACATGTCTACCCCCAAATTAATCCTTCTCAAGGAACGAACAAGTGAACTTCGCTCCTTGGGCTTTTGAGTCTATATGAAACTGCAGACGTTTTTTATTGCGTCGAGAACCTTTATAAGCATTTGCCTTGTGTGTGCTGCAGTGACCGTCAACCGTAATCTTGATGTCCCGTCAGGGACAGACGGCGGCCTTATGCCTGAAACAAAGACCCCTTTCCCAAGGAGCATCGATGATAATTGCATGGTTTTATCGGCATCGCCTATTATGAGAGATATAATCGGGGTCGGATCATGGGCGATATTAAAACCTATGCTTCTCAGACCGTTCCTTAAAAAATTGATATTGTCGGTGAGTTTTTGTCTTAGTTCAGGATGTTTTTGTACGAGTTGAATAGCTTTTGAACTTACAGCGCAGACAGCCGGGGGCAAAGCTGTCGTGAAGATAAATGAGCGTGCACTGTTTATAATGAAATCGGTGAATGGCCTGCTTCCAGCTGCATAAGCACCGAAACTCCCCAGTGCCTTGCTGAACGTGCCCATCTGTATGTGTATGCCGCTACTCACACCCAGCATCTCTGCCGCACCTGCACCGTTCTTGCCGAGCACTCCTGTTGCGTGTGCCTCATCGATCATGATTATCGCATTATATTTTTCAGCAAGCATTACGAGTTCCTTTAAAGGTGCAATATCTCCGTCCATGCTGAAAACACTGTCTGTTACTATGAGTTTCTTTGATAGCTTATTGTCATGGCTTTCGTTGTTTATAGATCTGAGCATATCTTCTACCATATTTACATTACGGTGTTTGTATATATATACCTGTGCCCTGCTTAGCCTTATTCCATCTATAATTGATGCATGGTTTAATTCATCCGATAATACTGCGGTATCCGCATCTGCTACGGCTGATATGATTCCTGTATTGGCGTGGTAACCGGAATTGAAAACAAGGGCGGACTCTGTCCTTTTGAACCCGGCCGTGTCATGTTCGAGTTGTTCATGCGCAGACATATTGCCTGATATAAGCCTTGATGCTCCTGCAGAGACACCATACTTCCTGGCTGCAGATGCGGCCGTCCTTATAAGCTCCGGATGGTTTGCAAGACCGAGATAGTTGTTTGAACACATGAGGATGACGTCCCTGCCATTTATTTTAACGACAGGTCCCTGCATGCTTTCTATAGTATGCATGGATCTCAAAAGGCCCTTTTGCTTTATTTCCTCAAGTGCCCCGGACAGCGTATCTAATGGATCGGTCATACTGTTATGGGTTTTGATACCTCAAAACCAAGATCGTGGATCATTCGTAAATCATCTTCTACGGGCCTACCCGATGTTGTAAGATATCCGCCTGTCATCATGCCGTTTGCACCCGCATAGAAGATCATGGATTGCATATCCCTGAGATTCACCTCTCTGCCGCCGCATATAACGATGTCTTTCTCAGGCAGAATCAACCTGAATATGGCTATTATTTTCAGGCATTCTATTGGAGTTAAAAGGGTTTTCCCTTCGAGAGGTGTGCCCTTTATAGGATTTAAAAAGTTTATCGGTACGGAATCAACATTGAGATCTTTAAGAGTAAATGCAAGTTCAATACGATCATCCCATGATTCACCTAGCCCGAATATACCCCCGCTGCAAACATTCAACCCTGCCTGTTTTGCATTTTTTACAGCTTCTATGTCATCGTCGTATGGATGGGTGGTGCAGACCCCGGGGAAAAACGACCTCGAGGTTTCAAGGTTATGATGGTACTTTACGAGTCCTGCATCCTTTAAATAGCTCAATTCATGTTTTGTAAGTATGCCAAGGGAGGCACATCCGTACATTGGTGTATGTTCTGCAATACCTTTTATCGCATTGGCAACTTCATCGAGATCGGACTGGTTATCTATACCGTATCCGCTCGTTACTATTGAAAACCCCCTTGCCCCCCAGCCAACAGCATTCCTGGCCTTTTCAACTATAATATCGGGCTTCAATAACGGATATCTTTTTGCTGCTGTTTTGTAATGCGCTGACTGGGCGCAAAATGTACAGTCTTCAGGGCATAAGCCGGATTTCGCATTTATTATGGAACAGATGTTTACACCGTTGCCCTTGAAATGCTGTCTCAGGGCGTTTGTTACTTCAAAAAGCTTTGCCATATGTTCGTGTGTGAGTATACTGAGCTTTTTCGCTTCCTGTTCCGAAATGCCCTTATGCTCTATTACATAATCAAAAGATGGAACCATGTCTGCCTCCCGCATGTTATAAGAGTTTCGTCATCTATACCACACAAAAAATTATACAACAATCTGTTTTACCCATCTCCCGGATGGGTGCCCCGAACGAATGGACAAACTTTCCTATCTACAAAAATACCTGCTTGTAGATATAGTCTATGTACTTGAAGTGGGTTTCCACCCCAAGCATTTTTTGCAGTTCATTTGCCGTTAAGAGTGATGAAACCCTCTTGTCCGATAAAAGCACATCTGCAAAATCCTGTTCTTCGTCAAAGGCTGTGAAGGCCGCTTTCTGAATAATGGCATATGCTTCTTCCCTTGCCATGCCTTTATCGATAAGCGCGAGCATAACCTTTTCTGAATCATACAGCCCTTTGGTAATATCCAGGTTTGCCTTCATTCTGTCTTCGTGCACTACGAGGTGCTCTATAAGCCATGTGACCCTGTTGAGCATGAAATCCATGAGTATTGTTGCATCGGGAGCTATAATCCTTTCAACGGATGAGTGACTGATGTCCCTTTCATGCCATAGGGGTATATTTTCCATGGCGGATACCATGTACGATCGTATGACCCTTGAGAGTCCCGTAAGGTTCTCGGAAAGGATCGGGTTGCGCTTGTGCGGCATTGCCGATGACCCTTTCTGTCCCTCTGTGAAATATTCCTCCGCTTCCCTTACCTCTGTGCGCTGAAGGTGTCTTACCTCCAGGGCAATCCTCTCAATACCTCCTGCAAGTATTGCGAGTACTGCAAAGTATTCAGCGTGCCTGTCCCTTGCTATGACCTGAGTTGAACACGGATCCACATTTAATCCTAGTTTTTTGCACACGTATTGTTCTATGACCGGATCTATGTTGCCGTAGGTTCCAACAGCACCCTTTATCTTCCCGTACCTTACGTTTTCCACTGCCCTTTCGAAACGCTGCCTGTTTCTCTTCATCTCTTCATACCAGGATACGAACTTTAGTCCGAATGTTATAGGTTCTGCGTGTATGCCGTGCGTTCTGCCTATCATGGGTATTGACTGGTATTTAAACGCCTTCTCCTTAAGGATTCTCAGCAGTACATCCATATCCTCGAGTATGAGTTTACCCGCCCTGACAAGCTGTACGGCAAAGGCAGTATCCAGTACATCCGATGATGTAAGCCCCATGTGAATGAATCTTGCGTTTTCCCCGACCGACTCCTTCACGGCGGTAAGCAATGCGATCACATCATGCTTTACAACAAGCTCTATCTCGTCTACCCTTTTTGCATCGAACTTAGCCTTTGATTTTATCTGTTCAAGGGATGCTTTGGGGATCTTACCTGCCCTTGCATATGCTTCACACGCAGCGAGTTCTATATCCAGCCATATCTGATATTTGGTCTCGTTTGTCCATATGTTGGTACACTGCTTACGACTGTATCTTTCTATCATAATATCTCCTCATACTTATCTTTTATTGTACCTGTTCTGAGTAAATTCTCATCATAGTAACCCCAAAAGTTCAAGAGCGCGGTTTGTTCGCTGCGTCCTTTCTAACGGGTTTTCCTGAATTATCATAATCATCATAAAATTTCTATCAACAGACATATAATACAAACATGTACACGGATTAAAGAAAAGTTTTTAATAATGTTTTTTTCGGTCATTTACGGGATTCAGATACAGGCACGGGACTTTAAATAAGGCGACCCTACTCACGAACTCAAACAAAAGCAAGGACAAAAATCACATCATTCCCGTGGCAGGTACTGGTAAAAAAACCACCCTGTAAACGTCAAAAAGGGGTGGGGGAAAAAAAGGTGTCAAAAACAGGGCAGGGGGTTCACTCTAAAAACAAGATTTAAAAAGGGCGTTCGGAAAACGGACGTTTTTTGAACAAGGTGGGGCTGCCGGCGACTTGGCATCGAGGACGTACACGCCTGTGTGCGCCCTTCGTTTTCTTTTACAATGAAATACGAATTATCTTGACAGAATATTGGTGTTTTTATAGCAGTAGTATTTATCAGGAGGGTTCATGAAGATCATCTCTCACAAGATCGGTTTTCATAAGGATATTTTCAAACCTTCTTTGTTAAAGTCAACGGCTGCCTTTTTAGTATTCGTATTTGCATGGACAAATCTCGGGATCTATACCGAAAATAGGGACAGCGACCATTTTCGTTTATACTTTGACAATTACGAAGAAATATAATAACAGAAATGGATGCCCAGAATAGCGAGAGTTGTTGTTAAGGACTATCCATATCATGTAACGCAGCGCGGGAATTATCGCCAGCGTGTCTTCGATAATGAAGCCGATTTTCTCAGATACAAATTATGGCTCAAGGTATACAGCGAGCAGTATGGATTAAAGATAGGGGCATATTGCCTGATGACCAATCATGTCCATTTTGTGTGTGTTCCACTCCGTGCTGATTCTCTTGCACGTACTTTTAATACCCTACACATGCGGTACTCCCAGTATTTCCACAGGAAAAAGGAACTCAAGGGTCACCTGTGGCAGGGGCGGTTTTTCTCCTGTGCATTGGATGAGAGACATTTACGGGCAGCTATCCGGTATGTTGAAAACAATCCTGTGCGCGCAAAGATAGTGAACAGCCCTGAGAAATATATCTGGTCAAGCACATTGGGACATATGAACCGTGTAACAGATCCTATAGTAAGTATCGATTATCCTATCGGGGTAGGAGCGAAGGATTGGCTTGTATTTCTGGGAAATGAGGATGATAATGAGGCTATAAAAGATATACGGATGCACTCATTGACAGGGCGTCCATGTGGGGATGAAGGCTTCGTAGCGGGTATAGAGGGATTACTTGGGAGAAGAGTAAGGGCCATGAAATGGGGCAGACCAGGGAAAGAGAAATAGCAATCTTACCAGGAAGGTTCGCTTACGATGTTTGCTTATGTATGTTTGTACACAGAAAACGGTCGCTGTCCCTATTTTTACTTGTATGAATAGACCCTATGTGAGGAGGACTGCTGATATGAGGTATCTCGTATATGGGTCTACGTACAGCGGCAGATACGTTTTTATCGTTGGGGTAAATAAAGGCAAGGGTATATTCAGGACAATAACAGCAAGAGATATGACTGAGAGAGAGAAATCTCTATATAAGCGGAGGCAAGAGAAATGAAAAGAATACCAAAGTTTAAATCAGAAAAAAAAGAGGCCGATTTTTGGTCAACCCATGACAGCACAGACTATCTGTCAGAAACAAAAGAGGTTAGAGTGCAATTCACACGTCCAAAGAAAAAACTTGTTTCACTGAGACTTGATGATGCTACAATTAAGAAATTAAAGAAGATAGCAAACAGCAAGGGCATAGGCTATCTTGAGCTTGTAAGGATGTGGGTTCTTGAGAATATAGGCAAGACAAAAGCTGCCTGACCGCTACATTTAAAAGATTGCCTCGACATTATATATCTGACCCGTTAGTAAAAAAATATCAGGAAGGTTCATGAAGATTGGAGTGAGTCAATAGCAGGGAATTGATTATTGTGAGAGCCTGACGATTGGGTATATATAATTGCGGCGTGTGGTTTTGTGGTTGTTCGTATGTCTTTTGTTCCTAACATCTCATACGCAAGGTATCAAGCCCGCGATAAAAGGTTTGACATGTATGGAAGGATGTAATAAAAAATCACTCTAATATGAAGAATATATCGTTATTCTTCGCATCTCTGTTCTTCGCGACGCTCGGAAGCGTCGTTTCCTACTCCGGATGCACGGGGAGCAAGGCAGGCACCCAATCGGTGGCACACACTGCCGTCTGGTCCGACGGGACATGGATCAGAGACACGCAGGGCAGGGT
>JAJYJX010000110.1 GCA_021789095.1 bacterium | reverse complement strand
AAAACTTTTCATCGTATCCTTTCTCAAGAAGGGCTTCGTATAATATTCCTCCCAAAGCAACAACTGTAATACTTGAAGCTCCGCTCAAAGGAGTAAATATTGTATAGGAGATCACGACCACCATTACAAATCCTCCCGGCAGCCATCCAAGGACAGCATCAGTAAAATTTATCAATCTTCTCGGAAAATTGCTTGCCGCGAGTATAAACCCCGCAAAAATAAAATATGGCATTGCAAGCAATATGGGAGCAATGCCAAGTTTGTAAAAATCACCGAAAATTACCGGAAATCCGATTTTAGTAACTAAGTATAAAGATACAATCGTAATGCCGCCAACAACAACAAACAGGTATTCTCCCATTATGGCGAGTAACAGGAAAACAGCAAGTACTATATAATAGACCATTTATCTTCTCCATTCCTATTCTTTTCAATATTCTGCAGGAATTTAGCTATAAACTTCAGTGTAATAAGTCCCATGCCTAAGGGAAAAATGATTATACCTATCCACAAAGGGATATTTGTACCCTGGATAAGTTCCTGGGCTTCTCTTTCCATGTTAACATATCCGATAGAAGCATAAAACAGTATAACACAAACGGCAATTGCAATAATATCTATAAAAGATTTAAGATATTTATTGTAAGGATAAGGGATATACCTCGAGAAAATATCAATACTTAAATGTTTTTCATAACTGGTAGCAATACTGGCGCCTATTATACCCATCCATAGTACACTCAAACGTATGATATTATCAATCCACAGTAACCCAAAAGAAAAGAAGTTTCTCAGAATAACCTGCATGAGAGCCAGCATGCAAATACTAAGTACCATAAATACAAGAAGAAAAGTTTCTATTTTTACACTCCACATCTCTATCTTCCTGAGTATTCCCATTCTTCCTCCCTTGAAAAGGATTTGTCCTTATTATGTTTCTGTAATTTAAAAAATGCTCAACCTTTCCACGTTTGAAGTACACGTATAAGTAAACACACCGTAGAATGACATACAATGCCTGTCAAGATATCTTTATTCTATAGTACCTTTCTTAATTGCCTTTCAGGCATACTAATAGGAAAATAACTTTTCTTCATTCTTGAGCAGGTATTCCGCCTTATGTTTTGCTATAAGGTTTGTAAATGTTTGATCCGGAAGTATATCTGTCGGTGCGTCAATAACCTTCTTTAATTCACTTTCAAATAATGCCTTGTTTTTAACAAGTGTGGCGTAGAACTCTGCATAATAAACATACTGTATAAGAAACTTACCCTGTGATATCTCAAACGCCTTCTTGAATTCCTTATCCGATTTATCCAAGCCGCCTCCGAAAAGTGCAGGTAGCTGTGCATAATATGTAGCCAGCAGCAGGTGAGCTCCACCATATGCATACTTATCATTAAGCTTGTATAACTGGTCTATAAGAGCTTTGAATTTCGGAACCTCTATCATTCCCATGGGATCCGACATATTAAGATTTATCCATGATCCCCAGCACATAGCTGTCCAGTACAGTGCCGGTACATATGTATCACTATCGATAAGTTTTGCAGCATCTTCAAAAGACTTTCCCTTTTCAAGTGCTTTGCGGAATGCACTATCCTGTTTAAGCGCCTGTAAGCCGTAGTTTTTGCCTTTTATATAAAGTGCACTTGCCCTCTTTGGATCCGTATCTTCCACATAACCCAGTGAATACCCGCAATAGCCTGATGCAGCAATTACGAGCAGATCCCTGTTATCCGGCGTTATGCTGAGAAATCCGTCAATCAATAATAACTGTCCGGGCAATCCCTGACCAACAAGCTCATAATCGTTTTCTCTTAAAACAGTATCGTTTACTTTTTGTAAGGTTGGGGTCATGGCATTTACACCCACCTTCATCATGTAACTACAACCCGCGACCAGAACAATCACCAGTAATGTAACAAAATTTTTTATTTTCATACCGTATTCCTCCTCTTATTTAGCTTCTTGTATACGTTAAATATACCCTTTTAATATTTCCCGGATCAATAATAAACAGCAGTAAACCTCGTTAGATGGGTAAATATTTTTTGCCATGCCCTCTCTCCAATGAGTACTTAATTTATTCAGCCTCAGAATCTGGCTTTGAAGATTGAGTTTCATAAAGTTCATCTACAGTCTTTTTGTATTTCTGTTCTACCGCCCATCTTTTTACCTTTAAGGTAGGTGTAAGCTCTCCTGTTTCCTGTGTGAACAGACTTGGTATCAATGCAAATTTCTTGATAGTTTCATACCTTGCTAGCCCTTTATTTACTTCCTCAACCGCATCTTCCATGAGAGTTTTTATATGAGGATTTGATAAAAGTTCTTCTTTAGAATTATAGGTTATCCCTTCTTTTTTTGCTGTATCCTCTAATACCTCATATGATGGTACAAGCAATGCAACACAGTAAGGTTTTCTGTCGCCTATTATAACGACCTCTTCTATATACTTGTTCATCTTAAGCTTGTTTTCTATAGGCTGCGGCGCTATATTTTTCCCACCGGCTGTTACAATAATGTCCTTCTTTCTGTCAGTAATATGCAGATATCCCTCATTATCAATAAACCCTATGTCTCCCGTATGAAACCAGCCATTTTCATCTATTACCTCCTTTGTAGCCTCAGGCTTTTTGTAATAGCCTTTCATTATCATCGGTCCTCTCGCCAGAACCTCACCATCAGTGGCTATCTTAATCTCACAACCTGGGATAGGTTTGCCAACAGTCCCAAACTTGAATTTATCAGGAGGATTAACCGTAAGTACGGGTGATGTCTCTGTAAGTCCGTAGCCTTCTATGATCTTAATACCCAGTGCAAAGAAAAATTCTCCCAGCTCTTTGGGAAGTGGTGCGCCGCCTGATGTTGCAAATTTCAGCCTGCCTCCGACAGCTCCCTTGATCTTTTTGAATACAAGCGCTGCTGCAAGCCTGTGCTTCATTGATAATGGAAACGGCAGGGGCTTATTCCCAAGATAATAAGGAGTTGCCTGTTTGCCTACAGAAACAGCCCAGTAAAATATTTTCTTCTTCATGGGTTTGTCTGCTTCTACCTGTGATATGACTTTGCCGTACACCTTTTCAAAAACCCTTGGCACTGAAACAAACATGGTTGGTTTCACTTCAATCAGGTTTTCCGGGAGCTTTTCAAGGCTTTCTGCAAGAACCTGGACGCCTTTTCCGTGGAACATAGGCACATAGTAATCCGCTGTTCTTGCAAACGAATGGCTCAAAGGCAGAAAAGACAGTATTACTTCCCCCTCACCAATTTCACTCTTGAGCACCTCATATGAAGATTCAGCGTTAGACAACAAGTTCTTATGGGTAAGCATTACGCCCTTGGGATCGCCTGTTGTCCCGGATGTGTATATGATTGTGGCAATATCCTCAGACAATATGCCGGCCATCCTTTTATTAAGTTCGTCTTTTAATCCCGAGGACCTCCCGAGTGCGAGAATACCGTTAAACTGCATAATATTACCTATGTCTGATACTACTTCATCAAGTGTTATGATATATTTAAGTCCGGGGATATCTTTCTTTACATCCCTGAGTTTGCCCAATTGCGGCGCAGTGGAAACAATAAGCGCTACAGACTCTGAGTTGTTCAATATATATTTAATCTGCTGCGGTGTATTGGTAGCATATATTGGCACAAGCACGGCTCCTACACTCTGGACAGCGAGATCACTTATGTACCATTCATCCCGGTTCTCCGATAAGAGCGACACTCTGTCTTTTGCATGTATACCAAGTTTTATCAAGCCCAGTGCAAATGACTCAACACGTTCGCGCGCTTCATCCCATGTAATATCAATCCATGTACCGTCCTTCTTGTGCCTGCGCACTACCTTGCCCTTATTGACTTCCGTCTGCTTATAAAACATCTCCGGGATTGTTTTATATTTCATAACATCTCCTTCTTGAAATATTGCTTATATACTTTCTTATTATAAGTGCAGGTTATGTATCAAGCTTTTTATTTGCTCAGTGTAAAGGTAAGAAGTATGTTATTGTAAATAACCCAAAAAGAAGAATTATAAACATTTATTGGGTACAGTATTTATTCAAACCTTTACAGCCTTTCCTGCCCAGTATTTTTCCCTGAGAATCCTCTTCTTTATTTTACCGTCCGTATCCCTCGGTAAATGTGCAACAAATTCAAAAGATTTTGGTTTTTTGAACCCTGCAATGCGTTCATTACAATATGAGGACAATTCCTCCGCCATGCTGTATGGCTGTATCCCGGGTTTCAGCTCTATTATTGCATGGGGTGATTCTCCCCATTCTTCATCAGGTATGCCTATTATAGCGACGTCCATTACGTCAGGATGAGAGTTTATAGCAGCCTCTATCTCTGCCGGATAGATATTAGCCCCGCCGCTTATGATCATATCTTTTTTACGATCTGCTATGTAATAAAATCCCTCTTTATCGTAATATGCTATTTCACCTTCCATAAAATATTTCTCGCCATTGACGTCTATGAATGCTTTTTTTGTCTTTTCCGGATCATTGTAATAGTGAAGTGTGCTGCATGCAAAATTCTTTATGAGGAGATCGCCTTGCATCATAGGCGGGCATTCCTTTTTATTGCTGTCTACTATCTTGATCTTATTTCCTGGTGCAGCCTTACCAACACTTGCATATTTTGCAGGATCCTTTAGGTAATGTTCCGGTTTGAGAATGGTGTTTATGCCGACATCGGATGAGCCGTAGAATTCATATAATACAGGACCAAAGAACTCTACCGCCGACCTTTTTAACTCCGGTGATGCCGGTGCTGCAGCACATATAAGTACTTTCATGGAGCTTACATCCCGCTTCTCTCTGTCGGGGACATTCAGCATGCGCTTGATCAATATAGGCGCCATAAAAGTAGTAGACACCCTGTGTCTCTCGATAAGATCAAATGCATCCGTAGGATCGAACTTGCGCATGGTTACTATAGTACCGCGAAGCATAAGGGTAACTACAGAAAATGCAAGCGGCGCAGCATGGTATATCGGGCCTGCCGCAAGATAGACATTCGGCTGCGGTTTATGCAGATCGAGTCCCTGTGAAAAATTGTCGAACATTCGGATCACATCCCTTATGTGTGCACCGCTTCCTTCAAGCCTGGGTAAAAGAGAAGAAGTCAGCACACCAAATGTGTTGGTGCCCTTTGAACGGCCTGTTACCCCGCCTGTATAGAGCATCGCCCCAGGGTCTTCTATTATGGCATTTGTTATCAAGGGCTCTTCCGGTGACGATTTTGCAATAATGGAATCATACCCTATGTATCTGTCATGATCGGAACTGCCCGCCAGCATAGCCGTGTCATTATACAATGGATCTTTTACAATAATAATGTGTTTTAGAAATTTTGCCTTCTCTTCTGCCTTTTTTATCTCAGGCAAAAACTCCGGCGAGGTTATAAAAATACTGGAATTTGAGTTTTCTATAATATAGGC
Organism: bacterium; assembly: GCA_021789095.1. GTDB lineage: Bacteria > JAMCPX01 > JAMCPX01 > JAMCPX01 > JAMCPX01 > JAJYJX01. The sequence goes on along the minus strand of JAJYJX010000110.1, from coordinate 3,174 downwards.
AAGCTCATCAGATTTAAGGTGATAATTAACCAGCACTGCCCGTGTCCGCGTAACTGTTGCAGCAAAAATACCTGCCTCTAATATCTCCAGACCATTCCTGAGCATAACCGCGTAGTTTTCACCCGGCTTCAAGCCAAGAGATAAAAGTCCGTTGGCAAGGCGGACTATTCTGTCTTTTAACTCAATATAACTGATTTTTCTGTCATCTGATATAATTGCTGTTTTGCCGGGAGTGCCTTCAAGGATAGAAAGGAGCAATTGATCGTTCCCGACCTTGCCGCGGATCATTCTTTTCAAAATTGAAATACCGCGCTTCCCTGCCACAAGATTAATAATGGGAGCATTACCCCTGCCCATTAAAAGCTCAATGGTCATAAAGAAAACATGTGAGATGATCTTTCTTACAGCTGCGACAAAGCTCACGATACCGGCGAAAAATATAACCAGAAATAATACTGCCGGGGTTATATACAATACAGGGATTTGTTCATTGAAGAATGATCTGAAGAAAAGATGTGCAAAGGCTAACACAATCAGCGAACTACCAATAAGGAACAGCCCGGTTTTCAACAGGAAAACTTTTCTTGGATAACCCTTCACATTCCCTCCAAACCCATGTGTTGCGTGTAACATACCAATGCATGCGGGTCAACTGTTCCTTTGCATCACACAGGTCTTTCTAGGTAATCTATAAGCAGGGAGGGGGCAAAGCTTCATTCTTTTTAACGGGGCTCATGAGCCTGTATATCCTATACCCGGGTATGATTTTTTCCAGCCGGTAATGAGAATTGATATATTTTACTATCGGGTCGTCAGGAGAGAATACCCGCGGGTCCTGCACCCACCATCCGATATGTTTTACAAACTCGATTGCGTTATCCATAATAACAAGGTCTGTATGATTTGACTTCAACGCCTGTATAACCGACATCGCCTGTCCTTTGGTATTATAGTAAGGCATGTAGGTGTTGAGCGGCGTAGGATTATCAGTACCTGTTAAAAGATAAATAGACGGCGACCAGTACATCACAAAGATATATTTCGGTAATTTCATGGGTAGTTCGTTTAAGAAAGAATATGGATAAGAAATAGGCAAGTATTTGTACTCTTTAAACATCTTTACTTTCCCTATAGGTGTTTGAAATGCCTCTACCGCATTTAAGGGCCTACTGTAAGCTATGAAAAATCGATACGCATTATAAGAAATTACCACAGTTATTGAAACAAAATAGAAATAGAAACCTGCCCTGACGATCCTGCTGCTCCAGAAAGGAGCGTATTCAAATATGACAATGACAGCAAGCATATAGACTGGTAAAAAGACCATTAAATGGAATGCCGGTGGATTCGGCAAAAGACCTATTATAATCCCCATACAAAAGAACGATACAAATGCCATGAGTGATAATTCTGCTGACTTCTTTTTCTGAAGATTAATCACTGCATGCAAAAAAGATATGAAAGACAACACTATGCCGAAATATGCAATAAAAGCATAGATCAGTCCCATAATAATACCCTCACTTGAAAGTTCCCTTACAAGAAGCCTGAGGATAGCGTATGGGGTGGACAAATTAATTACCCTGTAATGTGAAAACGGCCATAGAAACGAATCATAGATGAATGCACCGAGACTTCCTGATAAGGCAAAACATATAACTACCAGGATTAAGGGGATCATGAAGCCCGCTGAATAATACAACAACGGCTGCAGAATGGGTTTTACTCTAAGCCTATCAGCAGTATAATACCAGATGATAAAGAGGAGTATCATTCCGAATAGCGTAAATCCTATGCTTTGTATAAAAAGGAACGCACCTGCTGTTGCAAGTCCGGTAAAAAACCAATTATGTGTTTTATGGGCATGCTCTTTTACATTCTTTGTTCCAGTCAATAATGCAAGAATTACAGGCAGGAGAATAAACCAGTGATGGCTCACATAATAATAATAAGGGGAATAAAGAGAGAACAATAAGCCTGGCAGCAAACCAAGCCATTTGTTTTTAATCATATCAAAAGATATAAATACAACTATGGAAACAACTATGGCGTTCGCAAGTATAACCGCCATATGGGCAACTGTTAATTTTAATCCGAAAATATAAAATACGCCTGCAAGCATGTAATCGGTCCCGGGTGTAATAAAATCAAAGAAGTTTTTATAAAGTAACTGCCCTTCGAGTATCCTTTTAGCGCCGTATAGCGCAATCCATGGATCCGGATCGAACATAACAAAACCCATATAACGAGATGAAAGAGCTATATTAAGCATGGAGAGGCTAATGGCCATGATCCAGTTTAAGTGTTTTTTGATAAAATCAAGCATGGACAATTTATTTTTTGAACAATCTTCTATACACCTCGCGCTTGTCCAGGCCCGTTAACAAAGAAGACGCTTCAATAATGGATTTTCTGTCAGAAATCTGCTTCCCGGAGTTTGATATCGATTCTTTGCAGTCAACGATAACCGTATATTCACCCTTTACCGTACTCTGTTTTAATCTATGGATAACATCGTCAATGGTTCCCGATATGCTCTCTTCATAAAACTTCGTTAATTCTTTGAATACAAATAGCGGATTGTTTCCTGTTATATCCTTGATCATACCGATTGTGTTCAGCAGTCTTCTTGGTGACTCATAAAAAACAACTGGCATGCCGATTGTGAAATATTTTTTTACGGTGTTCTTCTGTTCTGCTTTTTGGGAAGGCATAAAGCCGAGAAATATAAATCCCTTTTCTCCTGTACCGCTGATTGAAATTGCACATGTCACTGCAGAAACACCGGGAATTGGTATGACTTTTATTCCGTTTTCCAATGCCCGTCTCACAAGAAATGCACCTGGATCCGATATGCCCGGCGTACCTGCATCCGTGATCAAGGCGATGTCCCTGCCCTGTTTTATATAACCTATAAGCTCTGTACTTTTCTCTTTTTTCGAATATTTATGGAAGCTTATGAGCGGTTTTTTAATGGAATATTTGTTCAGAAGTACTATGGATGTCCTGGTATCCTCGCAGGCTATACTATCAACGTTTTTAAGTGTATCAATGGCTCTTATTGTGATGTCTTCAAGATTGCCTATGGGGGTTGAAACGATAAATAATCTACCTGAACTCTGCATCAAAAGCGTTTTTAATAAGCTCTATGGAACTGTCAGGATTGATGGCGAT
>JAJYJX010000109.1 GCA_021789095.1 bacterium | reverse complement strand
TTGATCTATTCCCGGGCGGCATTAAGGCTTATAAGGATAAAGAAAAGCTGGTATTTGATAAAACAGTGCTTTGATTCCTATTGATTATTTTCAATAATTTGCTTACTTTTATTATGATGAGGTACCCAATGGACGAAAAAAACGAAAGAAAAGCACCAAAACAAAACAACAATAACAGATACGCCGGTCTTTTAAAGAACATCGGTATGTGGATCGTTATATTTGTAATAGCCGTGGTTCTTATAAAATTTATTAACCCGCCGGCTCAGCAGGCAAAAAGCTACACCTTCAGCGAGTTTGTTCAGGCGGCTAATAATAACCAGATCAAATCCGTCGTTATAAAAGGACACCAGATAACAGGCATAACGAAAGACAATAAAGATTTTGAAACATATGCACCCGAGGACCCTACCCTTGTAAAAACACTGCTGGATAAGAACGTTAATATAACAGCCAAATCAGAGGAACAGGATTCCGTATGGAGGAGCATCCTAATAACATGGGTGCCTCTGGCTATAATCTTTGTACTGTGGTGGGTGTTTTTTACGCGTCAGATGCAGGCAGGTACGGGTAAAGCCATGTCCTTTGGCAGGAGCAGGGCAAAACTCATGAATGAGGGGCTGCAGAACATTACGTTCAAGGATGTTGCCGGCATAGAAGAGGTCAAATCAGAACTGCAGGAGATCATCGAGTTCTTGAAAAACCCTCAGAAGTTCACAAGGCTGGGTGGAAGGGTTCCGAAAGGTGTACTTCTGATTGGCGCACCTGGAACAGGGAAAACATTGCTTGCAAAAGCAATAGCAGGAGAAGCAAAGGTTCCGTTTTTCAGTATAAGCGGTTCTGATTTTGTTGAGATGTTCGTAGGTGTCGGTGCTGCAAGGGTAAGAGACCTGTTCATGCAGGCAAAAAAGAGCGCACCGTGTATCATATTCATAGATGAGATAGACGCAGTGGGAAGGTACAGGGGGGCTGGTCTCGGCGGCGGACACGATGAGCGGGAACAGACATTGAATCAGCTCCTTGTAGAAATGGACGGATTTATTGCCAATGAAGATGTAATAATGATTGCAGCGACCAACAGACCCGACATACTTGACCCCGCACTTCTGAGGCCCGGCAGGTTCGATCGGAGGGTTGTTGTCCATGTACCCGATCTTAAAGGCAGGGAAGAGATACTGAAGGTGCATACGAAAAAGATACCGTTGGATGCAGACGTTGACCTCAACGTCATATCAAGGGGACTTCCAGGAGCCACAGGGGCCGACCTGGAAAATATAGCAAATGAGGCAGCAATCCTTGCCGCAAAAAAATCAAAAGAAAAGGTAACAATGCAGGAATTTGAAGAGGCCAAAGACAAGATACTCATGGGTGTAGAGCGCAAGAGCATGATCATAGGAGATAAAGAGAAAAAACTGATTGCTTATCACGAGGCCGGCCACGCACTTGTTGCAAAGTCACTCCCCAATGCCGATCCCATTCATAAAGTTACAATCATACCAAGGGGACTTGCACTGGGTATAACTCTCCAGCTTCCGACAGAGGACAAATACACGGTATCAAAGGAAAGCCTGCTTACAACAATAACCGTGCTTATGGGTGGACGGGCAGCAGAACAGCTGGCGCTGGGGGACTCATCAACAGGTGCAAGCAACGATCTTGAAAAAGCAACAGAGCTTGCAAGAAAGATGATATGTGAATGGGGCATGAGCGATAAACTCGGGCCAATCACGTTCGGCAAAAAAGAAGAGCTCATATTTCTGGGCAAAGAGGTTGGCAGGCATAACGAATACAGTCAGCTCACTGCGGTGGAGATAGACAAAGAGATTAAAAAAATAATCATGACATGCTACGATAACGCTACGGACTTACTCAAGAAGAAATTTGATATACTCAATAAGTTTGCAAGCAAACTTCTTGAAAAAGAAATACTCGATGCCAACGAGATAGACGCACTTGTCAACCCTCAGTAACAAACCGATAACCCCAAAAATGCATTTGAAAAATAGGGGAATTTGTGTGCATTTTTTGGGTTAAGCAAGCTTTGCAATAATATGAAAAAGGTATATCTTTTAAACCCTGTATCCGATAGGGAAGTTGTCTCGTATTTTAAATCAATAGCAGTACACCCTGACGGCATAGAGGTTATGGATAAGAAATCCGTATTCTACACGCTGAGAATCAAGGACCTATCCTCACCTGCCGCAAATATATTAAAACAGGAGGCACTGGCAGCAGGTGCCGAACTCGCAACAGCGTGGAGCGTTATAAAGGATCCGGATATTATAGCAGATGCTCTCTTAATGGGCACATACAGGCAGATCGAGATCATTGCACAAAAGATAAAGTCGCAGCAGTTCGGATTGTCCGATGTGGCGGATGAACTGGAATCAGCCATAAAAAATCTTTTCAATACACGCTCAACCCTCAGATACAGGGATGCCAGCATTAACCTCGAGGATGGTCCGAGACTTATGGGCATTCTCAATGTGACCCCTGACTCATTCTCAGACGGTGGCAGATTTCTTTCCACAGAAGCTGCTGTTGAACACGGCCTTGAGCTCTGCGAACACGGTGCTGATATAATAGATGTAGGTGGTGAATCAACAAGACCGGGCAGCGGACCCGTGGATGCGGAAGAGGAGAAAAGGCGTGTAATTCCTGTTATACAACGGCTGAGGGAAAAGATAAAAATACCCATTTCAATAGATACAATGAAATCAGATGTTGCGGCCGCAGCCCTTGATAACGGCGCCGACATAGTTAACGACGTAAGTGCGATGACGTTTGATAAAGGCATGCAGGAGGTTGTAAGAAAGTATAGGGCTGCCATTGTGCTGATGCACATGAAAGGTACTCCCCAATCAATGCAGGTTGCCCCACAGTACAGCGATGTCATTGCCGAGATTTTATCATTTCTCGAACAGCGGGTACTGCATGCAATAAAGGCTGGTATTGATAAAGACCGCATTATTATTGATCCCGGTATAGGGTTTGGTAAAGCAGTAAAACACAATCTATTAATATTGAAACACGTAAGGGCATTCAAATTACTCGGGCTTCCCGTGCTTATTGGCACTTCAAGAAAGTCCTTTATAGGAAAACTAACAAACACCGAAACGGGACAGCGCATGTATGGATCTGTGGCTACTGCTGCATGGGCAGCGGCACACGGAGTTGATATTATAAGGGTTCATGATGTAAAAGAAACAAAACAGGCTTTGCTGATGACAAAGCACATAATGGACGCATAATGCATACTTTTACTTACAGTATTATAAAGAACGCTGTTGACATAGCAATAGTCAGCTATCTCATATACAGGCTCCTGCTTATGCTGAAAGGCTCAAAAGCGGCACAGGTGCTTGTTGGTATTTTTATTATCTTTGCCGCCTATATACTATCAAATGTTTTCAATCTTACGGCCCTGCACTGGCTTTTGAACAACTTCATCAGTTCTATAGTGCTTATTATTATAATAGTGTTTCAGCAGGACTTAAAGCGCGCTTTAGCATACGTGGGCAAGGGATACTTTGGCAGGGCCAATTTCCAGACAAACGAGGTAAAAGAAGGCATTAAGCAGGTTACAGAGGCTGTAACAGAGCTGGCGAAAACAAGAACCGGCGCACTTATAGTCTTTGAAAGAAATATAGGCGTAAAAGAGGTAATTGATACAGGCCGCATTATCGATGCTGTTGTGACAAAAGAACTGCTTCTGACGATATTCAACACACACACACCGTTGCACGACGGTGCTGTTGTTATAAAGGGAAAGAGGATAATAGCCGCGGGATGCATGCTTCCCTTGTCCCAGGATATACAGTATCATCCAACGTATGGAACAAGACACAAGGCGGCATTTGGCCTTTCCGCAGAAACGGATGCGCTGATCGTCATTGTATCAGAGGAAACAGGCAAGGCATCCATAGTGGTCGATAAGGATATAACCATATTTGATCCTCCCGAGATAATCAAGCCGGAGTTGTCAAAACTTTTGGGTGTGTCATCATGAGAAGATTTTTGAAACTTATAACCGATAACTTCGTGTACAAGATACTCGCCGTGCTTATCGCTGTATTCCTGTGGTTCTTTGCCCAGGGTGAAAAAACATCGGAGGTCACCTTAAAGGTGCCGGTGGTGATCAATAACTTATCTGAAGGTGAGGTCATTATAAACAACGTGCCGCAGTACATAGAGCTTACCATTTCCGGTCCTTCATCAACAATATTCAACTATGCAAACAGCAAGCCGGTATATAACGTAAACCTTACAAAAACAGGCATCGGTAATTACATATTTAATATTTCGCCATCCGAGTTTGACATACCAAACCGGATAAAAATCGAAACCATCTATCCCAGCAGCATAACTCTGTCTCTCGACAGGTTGGTAAGCAGGGTTGTGGATGTCGGTGTTTCAATAGTAGGCAACCCGCCTGAAAACAGCACTTTCAAAGGTATTGTAACGGAACCGGACAAAGTAACGGTGATAGGTCCATCTACAATCATAAGTAACATAAACGCTGTTATGACAATTCCCGTGGATATAAGTAAATTCAGAAATGACATCTCACTTATGGTTCCTTTATCAATATCGGACTATAAAATGGTAACTGTACAGCCGCAGGCTGTTGTTGTAATATTCAAGGTGAGGCACTCATGAACAGACTTTTTGGAACAGACGGGGTCAGAGGGATCGCCAACAAGGAGCCCATGACTGTAGAGACCGTTTTAAAACTGGGCAAAGCCGCGAGTGCCCTCCTTTCAAACGGCAAGCCGCACCATAAATTTGTTATAGGCAAAGACACGCGGCTGTCGGGGTACATGTTTGAAATGGCGCTGACTGCAGGTATTACATCAATGGGCGGGGATGTTATTTTAACCGGCCCCTTCCCTACCCCGGGCATCGCATTCCTTACCAATGAGATCAAGGCCGATGTCGGCATAGTTATATCCGCCTCGCATAATCCCTACAGGGACAACGGCATAAAGTTTTTCGGTCCCGACGGTTACAAGCTCGGTGACACGATCGAATCAGAGATAGAAAAGCTCGTTCTCTCTGATAAAGCTGTAAGCCCTACGCTGCCGAAAGAAAGGATAGGTAAAGCATACAGGCTGTCAGATGCAGCCGGCAGATATATTGTTTCATTAAAACATACCTTCCCCAAAAACCTGTCGCTCTCGGGCATAAGGATGATTGTAGATTGTGCAAACGGCGCAACATACAAAATTGCGCCTGCGGTGTTTCAGGAACTGGGTGCGGTTATTGCCGTTACTTCTGCCTCGCCAAACGGCAGAAACATAAACCACAATTGCGGCTCCATGCACCCTGAATTCATGACAGAAGGACTTAAAAAATATAAGGCGGACATCGGGATTGCTTTTGACGGAGATGGCGACAGGGTGATTATGTGCGATGAAAAAGGAAACATTGTTGATGGCGACGCTATCCTTGCCATGAGCGCCGTACACATGAAAAATAACGGAAAGCTTAAGGGTAACGGCGTTGTGGCAACTGTTATGAGCAATATAGGTTTAGAGCTTGCCCTGAAAAGGGAAGGCATAAAGCTTATCAGGGCAAATGTGGGTGACAGATATGTACTTGAGAGCATGATAAAAGAAGGATACGTGCTCGGCGGAGAACAGTCCGGGCATGTGATATTCATCGAGTACACTACAACAGGAGATGGTATTATTACTGCATTGCAGGTGCTCGCACTTATGGTGCTTTCAGGTAAAAAGTTATCTGAGCTTGCAGGCATGATGAAACGGTATCCACAGATCATTGTGAACGTCAGGGTGTCAAAGAAAATGCCTTTCTCAAGCATACCCGGGGTAGAAAAGATGATACAGCTGGTATCTGATAAGCTGAAGGACACGGGCAGGGTATTTGTAAGATACTCGGGTACCGAACCGCTTGCAAGGGTGATGATAGAGGGACAGGATCAAAGACTCATACAAACGTATGCATCAGAGATAGCGGCGGTCATTGAAAAGGCCATAGGAGCAGTGGAATAATTATTTTATTGTTTCTTCAATTCCTGCAGTTTCTTTTCGAGGTTTTTCCTTCCTGATTTTTTCAGCATGGGCCAGAGCATGGGTATGCTCCATGGCCACATAAGTGCAAGCCTTGCTATTATCCCCTGGGAATGAGGCACATAAACCTCTGCCTTGTTTTTTATTATGGCTTTCTTCACTGCCTGCGCTACAGCTTCAGGTGTCTGAGGCTTATCAAGGAAAGACATGGGTGAGCCGCCATGGGTTGCTTCGTAGTGCAGCTGCGGGGTTTCTACAGAATCAGGAAGGAGTGTCGTAATGCTCACGCCTGTATCCATGAGTTCGAGCCTTACCGCAAGATCAAAACCCCTTATGGCAAATTTTGTAGCTGAATAGATTGCAGAGCCCGGTTCCGGTACAACACCTGCCAGAGATGCAGTATTAATAATATGGCCGGAGCCTTGCTTTTTCATAATGGGAATCACCTCTTTTGTACCGTATATAATGCCATACAGATTTATATGGATCTGTTTGTCTATGTCCCGGTAGTCAAGAGCATCGATATCAGCCGGCAGGATGATCCCCGCATTGTTATGAAGTATGTCTATCCTCCCGTATTTCTGCAGTGTCCTATGAAGAAGATTTCTTACCATTTCGAGCTTTGTAACATCCGTCTGTACTGCCATTGCATCAACACCCTTTGACGTCAATTCTTGGGCAAATTTTACAATGCCCTCTTCATTTATATCGGCAAGAACAACCTTTGCCCCTTCATCTGCAAACATCTGGATAACGGCTTTGCCAATACCGCTTGCAGCGCCTGTAACTATTGCTATCTTGTGTTCAAATCTCATGTTCCCTCCTTTAACAGGGCTTGTCATATTATCGCCATTATTATTGCACGGTTTTTAAACTCCGTAAATATATTAAGAATTTTTTGCCCTTGCTGCCCGGTAAACCACTTATAGAAAGGATGCGGCCTTACCCTGTTAGAAGCATATTATATTTTAGAGATAATTTTCTATCGCGGTAAATAGACAATCTCAACGGTACTGTGTATATGGATAAACAGAGGTAATAATCTGAATTGGATGCCAGACATTATAAAGATGTAATAACAAAGTATCTGTATGATACCTACTATCCGTACAAAACAGCAGCAGCAGATCCATTTTTGCGGTATTTTTTAAAGCATTTTAAAGGTATTGAGTGCATATTCATGTACGGCTCGATGCTGAATCCCGAGGTATCTACACCGACAAGCTTCCCCGATTTCTATATCATAGTCGACAAGTATTCAGCATTTTATAAATCCTACGTTCACTCGCTTTTGAATAAAATTGTACCGCCTAATTCTTACTTCCTCAAGATCAATGAAAATGGAACCACCAAGCCGTCCAAATACTGCGTTATAGATAAATACGGACTGATGTGTGCGACGCAACACGATAAACTCAAAGACCTTTTTATAGCAGGAAGGCTCGCCAAACGCATAGGAATCCTGTATGTAAAGGATGAAAAGTTTTTGTCTTTTTTTCTGAACCGCATTTACAGCGCCATGAGATTTAATACCCTGTTCGCACTATCGGACATGGTCGGCGAAAGATTTTCACTCGATGACTTCATACTCCGGTTGCTGGGGTTGAGTTACAGGGCTGAGGTAAGAACGGAAACGGATGACAAGATTGTAAACCTGTATAACAGCGAAAAGGCATTTTACAGGAAGGTTTATGGTATTTTCCTTGAACAGGAAATCGCGGGAGGCAACGTAGAAAAAAACGGTGATGTCTATAAAACTGTACGACCCTGCTATCCCAGAAATTATATCGATACGTTTATCAAAAGATCCAGAAGAAGGGCTGTTTATAGGTGGCCGAAGAGCATATATACATTCTCTGATTATGTTGGTTATCTTGAGCTGAAGATAGAACGGACAACGGGAGAAAAACTGAACCTGACTGAGTGGGACCGCAGGCTTCCTCTCATATTCGGCTGGAGATACCTGTTCAGACTGCTGAAGCAAAAAGCGATAAGATAAGACAATAAATAATTGCCGGTATTGCACTGCTGTGATATTTATTGTGGAGGGCTACGGCAAGAGGAAACAATGTTTGAGAGATTTTTTAAATTAAAGGAACACAATACCGACATAAAGACCGAGTTCATCGCCGGTACTACAACATTCATGACAATGGCCTACATCATACTTGTAAACCCCGCCATATTGTCTGTAGCAGCCCCGCACGGCGCAGGCATGGACTTCGAAGCCGTAATGGCGGCAACGGCGATAAGCTCCGCATTAGCAACACTTCTAATGGCGCTTATCGCGAACTATCCTATAGCGCTGGCACCCGGAATGGGAATGAATGCATTGTTCTCTTTCGTCATATGCGGAACAATGGGTGTTGACTGGCGCATAGCGCTCGGCATTGTGTTCATATCGAGCATTCTATTCGTACTGCTTACGTTCTGGGGCGTACGTGAGCTTATCTTTAATTCAATACCCGACAGTATAAAACATGCAACCGTTGTCGGTATAGGCCTGTTCATAGCTTTCATAGGGCTTAAGGATGCAGGCATCGTTGTTTCAAATCCTGAAACTTCTGTTGCCCTTGGCAACCTTAAATCAACGCCGACCCTTATTGCAATAGCAGGCATCATCATCATCGCAGATCGGA
>JAJYJX010000108.1 GCA_021789095.1 bacterium | reverse complement strand
ATAGTAAAAAAATTAATGAAGAACAAGAAGCCTCTTGAAAAACTTATAAACGAGTATGACCAAAAGCCAAGGACACCGTTAAAAATAGGTGTGTGTCTCAGCGGGGGGGCCATACGGGGGCTAGCACATGTAGGAGTACTCCGTGTTCTTTACAATGAATTTATTCCGATTGATTTCATAACAGGCAGCAGCGCAGGCGCTGTAGTTGCGGGGTTGTATGCCCTGTACGGATACCATTCAAGCTGGTCTGTATTCGAGAGGACATTGAAAAGCAGATCCATTTTCAGAATCAAAAAAAGCAAGGGTGATGAGTTTTTTGATTCAGGATACTTTAAGGGCTGGTTGAAGGAGCTTCTGGGCGATGCCACTTTCGACGATGTAAAGGTACCCCTGGAGGTTACAGCCCTGGATATCGTATCCGGCAAGACGGTTTATATAAATGAAGGATACCTGAGAGATGCAATATACGCTTCATGTGCAGTACCGGGTGTGTGGAAACCGGCAAAGGTCGGGAACATGCTTCTTGTTGACGGTTCATTCGGCAATGATGCACCCGTGGAATGGCTCAGGAGCAAGGGAGCCGATGTTATAATCGTTTCTATCGTTAACATATACAACGAGTTCATCTACGGTACGAGGTTATCGGTATCAAAGATGTTAAAATTCTTGACATCGAGCAGGTTATTGAAACCCCTGATTGTAACAAGCGGCACAGGTTTTGAATACCTTACGAGAGACATAAAGGACATGGACAAAAAGCCGTTAAAGGCATTATTAAGGACAATGGCAATATTCGGCAAAAACTTTGATTCACAAAAATGGGGTACCGATGCAGATGTAAAAATAGTGCCGGATATCGGTGATTTCTATTCCAGCAATCCCGGGTATTTGCCGAAGAACCAGAGAATAGAGTTTATTGCATCAGGCGCTATAGCCACATGGAAGAAGGTCCCGCAGCTCAAGCACCTTCTCGGAGAGATCAAATTGAAGAAAGAGCTGTCCCTCTCGGCGTCTGACAGGATAAAGAAACAGATAAAAAGTGTAAAAAAGTCTTTTTTAAAGCTGGTTGGTTGAGCCTGGCTCAGTCGGGTTTGTGTTCTTTGTTTCTTCAACCTTCACATGGACAATAGATCTTGATTTTCTTGCTGCCTTTCTTTTCCGTGGCTTTTTCTTTTCCACGAGTTTATGGGATAATGACTCAAGTTTGGAGTTCAAGTTTTTAACCTCATCCCTCAATTTCCTGATATCCTTTGAAGAGGGCAGGTTAAAAACGCCCAGCGCAAGTGGCATTACTTCATCAAGTCTTGATTTAAGTTTCATCATCTGTTCAAAGGTCCTGTTCAACATTGGCTGGATCTTTTTTGATGACATTAATTTTGTAGCTATTTCTGTGAGTGTAAAATCTTCGAATAAAGCTTTTCTTTTCTTCATAAAACCCTCCTCTGGCTATATAATCAAAAGAAGTAAACCAATGTCAAATATTTTATATAACAACATGTTATATGTTTGACAGATATCAAGCCGTGTTATAAAAATCGGGTATGAAAAATACCACTTTCCTGCTCATTATAGCGCTGTCCCTTCTTGTTTCCTGCAGCAACAAGCCTTCGCCAGTATCAACACTTGTAATCGGCATTGAAGGCAGTCCTGTAAACCTTGATCCAAGGTACGCTACCGATGCATATTCCGAACAGATCTCAAGGTTGTGTTTTGAAGGCCTGATGGGTTTCAGGAGGAACGGAAGACTCGAACCGTTACTGGCAGAGAGGGTTGATATAAGAAATAATACAACCGTCTCATTTCTACTCAAAAAGGACATTACATTCCAGGACGGCTCGCCTTTCACTGCCACGGACGTAACCGCCACAATAAGCAGTGTTATAAAGAGCAGTACCTATTCGCCGTACAAAGAGGCGTTGTCGCATATAAAGGATATAAGCATCGTGAATCCTTACAGTCTGGTCGTGCACCTGAGAGAGCCTTATGCACCGATACTCACATCACTCGTTATGGGTATTCTGCCGCGCAGGCTTGCGTATAAGAATGTTATACCTGCAGACGGACTTATAGGCACGGGTCCTTACAGGATCAGCGGATATAAACAGGCACGTTATGTAGAGCTCAAGTCTTATCCCGGGTACCGGGATGGCCCGCCCCATATCAATGATATTATTTTCAGGATCATACCGAATGATCTTACGCGGGTGCTTGAATTGAAGAAAGGCAGTATCGACCTGCTTGTTAATGCCGTGCCGCCGGATGCAGTGAATAGCCTTTTGGAGGACAAACACGTCCGTGTCATAGCAGGCACGGGCAATAATTACGAGTATCTGGGGTTTAACATGAGGGACCCGGTACTGAGGATAAAAAAGGTAAGGCAGGCTATAGCCCATGCAATAAACAGGCAGGCTCTCATAAGGTATGTTTTGTTTAACCAGGCCCAGCCGGCAACAGGTATTCTTCCGCCGTGGAACAGGGCATACAATCCGGACGTAGTGCAGTACAATTACGATCCCGATAAGGCCAAGCGCCTGCTTGATCAGGCAGGTTTCCCTGAGAAGCAAGGCTACAGGTTCACGCTTGATTATAAAACATCGGACAATCCCCTTTCAATAAGGGTTGCCCAGGCAATCGCCTATCAGCTCGAGCAGGTGGGAATAAAGGTTGACCTCAGGTCTTATGAATGGGCAACATTCTACAATGACATAAGGCACGGCAATTTCCAGATCTACACATTGCGATGGGTGGGAGTAATGGATCCCGATATTTTCTATTATGCGTTCGATTCGAGGGCAGTGCCGCCGTACGGCGCAAACAGAGGGTATTATTCAAATCCTGATGTTGACCGATTGATCGATCAGGCAAGGTCACTGCTTGATATAAACAAGTCACTTCCTATTTACCTGCGCATTCAGGGTATAATCGCGGAAGATCTGCCGTATGTCAGCCTGTGGTATATGAAGGACATAACTGCAATGCGTGATCGCCTCAGGGACTTCAAGCCTTTCCCAGGCGGGGGATACGAAGGCCTGGAAAAGGCTTCTTTCAAAGATACAGCTATTACGGCCACGAAAGCCCTCAGAAATTAACAGTATCTTCCCCGTGCGTCCGTTTTATCTCATCGATGAAAAAATTGATGAAGCGGCTCTGTATCTGTTCTTGGGCCAATGTCTTCTTAACCGGAGGCAGACGCAAAATGGCCCCGAGGAATCTGTTCATGAACTTAAACGTGATCCCTGCCTGGTCATCGAAGAGAAGGTGTTGAATCTTTCCCCTCTCCAGATTCATTTTGAGGATCCTCTCTATAGTGTTTTCAGGGGTCAGCACCCTTTCTTTTCTCCTAATCATCCCCATAGCATCTTTATTGCAGGTATCCGCACATACGCCGCAGCCTAAGCATATTCCTGCATCAATGCTCGAGTGGAGGGGTTGTTTTTTACCCGGTTCCGGTCTGACAGCAACCATGGTTATTGCTTGGATTGGACATGCCCTTGCACATTTACCGCACCCCACGCATTTTGTCTCGTCCACCTCTGCAAGGAACTGACTTGTCTTTACGGCATGATTCAATCCAAGTGTGTTGATGGCCAAAAGCTGACCGCAGCAGCAACTGCAGCAGTGGCATATGTATGTAGGGCGGTTCTTCACGTTGTCGCAGATCTGGACCAAGCCCTCTTCCCTGGCACGTGCGAGGATGTCCAAGAGTTCCCCTGTGCTCGCTTCCCGTCCGTGACCGTGTCTGATGACGTAGTCGGCCCCGCCGTTCAGGCTCGTACAGATCTCCATGGGATGCTTGCAGGGCTTGCCCCTGTGCTCGGCCTCATGACGGCAGAAACACAGTGATACGGCGCCTTTTGCTGACTCTCTGATCAGGTCGCTGGCCCGCTCATAAGACAGGATCTCCGTACCGTCGCCTTCAGGAAGTGTTGTCTCATGGACGACCGTCCTTCCAATCTGGGTCTTTCCGCTGAATAGCCCTGCGGGAAACTCCTTTCCGTCGTGCATATAGGAATAGAAAAGATGGGCAAGCTTTTTTTGATCGATATTGTCTCTCCTCCTCATCATGCTGAACTCAAAGAACCCCACTACCGGCGGTGCGATCATGTAGTACCATTCGTTTTTCCGTTCATTGAATAAGTCCAGCACCAGTCCCTTCCCGGTCATACGCTCCATAAGGGGTTTGAGTTCTGCAACGCTCCTGCCTGTCTGCCTGGCGATGGCGGAGAGTGGAGAGGGCCTAAGAGGCATGGTAGCTGCGAGCCTGGCTTCATCTTCTGTATAGAGGATCTTGAGAATCTCATAGAGCTCTTCCGACGGTGGAAGGCCGGACTGGGTCTGATCAAGCCTCCTTTGAAGAGCAAGATATTCCTCCTTTACGTTAAATAAGTGTCCCATATATCCTCCTTTAATGCTTTTCTCCGCCGCCGGGAAGTACACGATCCGTCGTCCCGGGTTACATACCGTTCATATGTTTTGTCTTTTAACGCCGATGGGGCATAATTGTCAAAAGAGCTCGGGACAGATCGCTTCCCAATGCGGATGCCCGCCAAAGACCGATCTTCTCTAAAATAAGCAGGAGGACTTTTAAGCCTATAATTGAAGCCCGGAGCGGGAGACTCTACATTTTCAGGAACTCAAGCAGTTTGTACATCAGTACTGCAGGCCAAAAAAGGGCTTTGAAGAAACCAAACACCGCAGCCCAGAGCGTGGCCGCATGCTGAACGTAATATACCACCGCGCCGATAAAAGCCATGCCATAGATACCGCCTAACATACCATTGTTATGCATTTTTTTCTCCTTTCTTCCTGTACTGTTTTTACCCCTTCATTCTCCATATTTTCCTCTATTTGAGATATGTGGAGCAGGAAACAAGAGGGGTCTACTCTCCCTTATATTCCGGGGTACGCTTCTGCAGAAACGCGGATACGCCTTCCATAAAATCCGCTGTTCTCGTACACTGTTCCTGTCCTGTGACCTCTTTTTCAAGCATCCTGTCAAGATCAAGCTCGACACCGGCATGTATTGTTGTCTTGGCATTCCTGTATGCAACAGGGGCACCCTTTGCAAGCCTTTTTGCCAGACCTTGGACCTCGTGTTCAAGTGCCTGTTGTTTTACTACCCTGTTGACAAGTCCTATCCTGAGCGCCTCGTTTGCATCGACAATATCAGCTGTGTAGGTAAGTTCCAGTGCCTTGCCAACTCCGACGAGCCTTGTCAGGAAATATGTCGCACCTCCGTCAGGCATGAGCCCGATCTTCGTAAACAGCATGCCGAGCTTTGCGTCGTCCGAGGCGATCCTTATATCGCATGCGAGCGCCATACTGAGTCCGTATCCCACAGCATGTCCCCTGATTGCTGCAATGGTAGGGACAGGAAGGTTGTAAAGCAGCTTTATGGCGTTCTGGAACAACCATATCCTCTGGTCAAAATGCTGTGCTTCGTCTGCTGTCGGTACCCATTTTAGGTCTGCACCTGCGCAAAACGCATTTCCCGCCCCTGTGAGTATGACCGCCCTTACATCTTTTTCCTTTCCTGTTTCATCAAGAATCTCTGAAAGCACCTTTATTGTATCGGGATCAAGAGCATTGCGCCTGCTTTCCCTGTTTATGATGATTGTTTTTATACCACCGGATTTTTT
The DNA here is from genome assembly GCA_021789095.1 of bacterium. Classification (GTDB taxonomy): domain Bacteria; phylum JAMCPX01; class JAMCPX01; order JAMCPX01; family JAMCPX01; genus JAJYJX01. The sequence goes on along the minus strand of JAJYJX010000108.1, from coordinate 3,070 downwards.
TGCGATTACAGCATTTTTCTCCATACATCCTCCTCATGTTATTCTATTGTCCTGACACAGCTTGCACGGTTTGTCCATACCCTTGAATTCTGCCGTCTTCATGATATATTCCCCCGCATTTTCCCGGGGTCCTTTAGTACTTGAAAGTTTCCTGTTTCAGATTACAATAATATTGATGCATAAAGAAGGTATCAAAAATCTTGAAATCGCCATTTTTCTGTCGGCGTTGTTGCATATAGCTGTTCTGTATGCAATAAGACTGAACATTCTGAATATGCCTGTATCGGTGTTAAAGCCGGATAAGTATATTGAGCTCAGCACGATCCCCCCGTCCGATTTAAAAGCAACCCCTCATGAAACAGCAAAAAAGCCCGCTGAAAGCCAGATAGAAAAGATTAAGCAGCAGAAGCTTGTTATCAAAAACCAGATTGTGGATATACCAAAACCTCTTGTCCAGCAGGAACCTAAGAATACGGCCTATCTTTCAGAGTGGTCACAGAGCGTTAAACAGGAAATGGTCAGCAAAAATAAGGGTGGAGGCTACGGTACTGAAGGCCGGAATTCTCTGGAGGTCAGTACAAAACCACAGGTACCGCCTGCCGGCAGTGAAAAACAGGGACAGCAAAACCAGCAGGCAAATGAACAGGGGCTTTCATCATATCAGCAAAACAAGTCATCTGCCGCCCGGGAAAGCGAAGGGCAAAACGGTAAAGACGTAAAGCTTGCACTTAACTCACTGCTGCCTTCGTATTCAAGAATGAAGTCCATACCCGGAATAGGAGACAATAATTATCTGCCGGGTCTTAAACAGGGAGATGTGACGCTGCTCAATACAAAAAGCTTTGTATATGCCGGTTTTGTAAGACGTGTTGCATACAGGATATTTGACCAGTTTATTTTTGATCTGCGTAACAGCGACATAACCCGGGATGATATAGGTAATATCAATAATTATGCCTATGTAGAGGCCAATATGGACCAGTCGGGCAGGTTAATATCCGTAAGGTTGCTCAAGTCGTCGGGTGTACCTTCATGGGACCAGATGGCAGTGAAGGCATGCAAGCAGGCGACGTGGGACGCAAACCCGCCCAGAGGTGCTGAAGGCAAGGACGGGGTCATACATTTTGTTTTTGCACCGGGGAAGGGCATACTTGTTGTCGGTTTGCTTGACTGATTCACAAAACCTCTTGATAACATGAAACTGTTTATTATATTTTAGTAGTAAGTTCATCCTGCTGGAGGAAGACGCAGGCTGAAGTCGGCACCCGGTTACTTGTTGGAGAACAAAGATCTCTTACGGGGGGGTGCCAGTTATATCCGTAATAATATTATAAAATAAGGAGGAAAACATGGCAAAAGAGTTAAAGTATGGGGAGAGCGCAAGGGCGTTGCTGCTCGAAGGTGTTAATACACTTGCTGACGCAGTAAAGACGACCCTTGGACCAAGGGGCAGGAATGTGCTTATCGAAAAGACATTCGGCGCGCCGACCGTGACAAAGGATGGCGTAACAGTGGCAAAGGAGATAGAGGTTGGGGATAAATTCAAAAACATGGGCGCGCAGATGGTCAAGGAGGTTGCAAGCAAGACATCGGATGTTGCAGGGGACGGCACAACCACTGCGACAGTTCTTGCGCAGGCAATTTTCCGCGAGGGCATCAAGCTTGTTTCAGCAGGCAACAACCCGATCCTTATAAAGCGCGGTATTGATAAGGCGGTAGAAATCGTGGTTGAGGAGCTGAAAAAAATGAGCAAACAGACAAGGGATCAAAAAGAGATTGCACAGGTAGGGACAATTTCAGCCAACAGTGATGAGACAATAGGCAAGATCATAGCCCAGGCTATGGATAAGGTTGGCAAGGAGGGCGTAATAACCGTTGAAGAAGCAAAGGGAATGGAGACCACCCTTGATGTTGTAGAAGGTATGCAGTTTGACCGCGGTTACCTTTCACCCTATTTTGTAACAGACGCAGAGCGTATGGAATGCGTACTTGAAGACGCCTTTATACTCACGCATGAGAAAAAGCTGAGCAATATGAAAGAAATGCTGCCCTTGCTTGAGCAGATAGCAAAATCGGGCAGGCCGCTGCTCATCATAGCAGAGGATGTGGAAGGTGAATCTCTCGCAACACTGGTTGTAAACAAATTAAGGGGAACACTCAGCTGCTGTGCTGTCAAGGCACCTGGCTTTGGTGACAGGAGAAAAGCCATGCTCGAGGATATAGCAATACTAACGGGCGGCAGGATGATAGCTGAAGAGATGGGCATAAAGATAGAGAGCATAACGCTCAAAGACCTCGGTAAGGCGAAGAGGATTGTTATTGACAAGGAGTACACGACCATTGTTGACGGTGAGGGAAAGAAGGCGGAGATAGACGGCAGGATAAAACAGATAAGGGCGCAGATCCAGGAGACAACATCCGATTACGATAAAGAGAAGCTTCAGGAAAGGCTGGCAAAGCTCGTCGGCGGTGTTGCAGTTATAAAGGTAGGCGCAGCAACAGAGGCCGAGATGAAGGAAAAGAAGGCAAGGGTTGAAGACGCACTTCATGCAACAAGGGCTGCAGTTGAGGAGGGCGTTGTACCCGGCGGAGGCGTTGCCCTGCTGCGCGCAATACCGGCCCTTGACAAATTGAAACTTGAGGGCAGAGAAGAACAGCTTGGTGTTGAAATTGTAAAGAAAGCGCTTGAGGAACCAATAAGGCAGATCAGCGGGAATGCAGGCAAAGAGGGTTCTATCATTGTAGAAAAGGTCAAGGCAGAGAAGGGCAATTTTGGTTTTAACGCACTCACGGAGAAGTACGAGGACCTTATGCAGTCAGGCGTTATCGATCCTACAAAGGTTGTCCGGACAGCGCTGCAGAACGCGGCATCAGTATCTTCAGTACTTCTTACAACAGAGGTCATGATTACCGAGAAGCCAAAGGACGAGAAGATGCCTCCGATGCCCGGCGGCGGCATGGGCGGTATGGGCGGAATGGAGTACTAAGGGTTACCGAGGGGGCTCCGCCCTCTCACGAATCTCCCTAAGTATAAAAAATTTTGGATGTATAAACAGGGGCGTGGCGCTAA
>JAJYJX010000107.1 GCA_021789095.1 bacterium | reverse complement strand
ATGGAGGTTATGAAAGAGAACAACAGCTCTGCAGTCGTGATGAGCGCATCAAACGATGCGGCGGTAGAAGCATTTCTGGAAAATAAGATCGGATTTACGGATATTGCAGACATTATTGAATATGCTGTTAACAGGCATTATTATACACCTATCCGATCTATACAGGATATAATAACCCTTGATAGAGAGGTTAAATTGCGCGTTAAGGAAAGGATAAGAAAATTGTGTTAAGCATAGTTTCTGCAGTAGTTGTAATAGCTGTTTTGATTTTTGTTCACGAACTCGGGCATTTTACGTTCGCAAAATTATTCAACGTCAAGGTTCTTGTATTCTCGCTTGGTTTCGGACCTGCCCTGTTAAAGAAACGCATTGGCGATACAGAATACAGACTGTCGGTACTTCCGCTGGGCGGTTATGTCAAGATGCTGGGTGAAAATGAAGATGAAGAGCCCAAAGAGACGGATGAGAAGATCAGCGAAGATGACCGGACACGCAGCTATGCAAATCAGGCAAACTGGAAAAAACTGCTTATCCTCATAGCCGGGCCTTTTTCCAACCTGGTATTTGCTTTCCTGTTCCTGTGGGTTGTGTTCCTCCACGGTGTACCGTACCTTACCACAAAGATAGGCGAGGTAAAGCAGGGCAGCCCTGCTTATTCTGCCGGTGTCCAGAAAGGCGATTCCATAACGGAGATCAACGGTACGCATGTTCATGACTGGGATGACATGAAAAAGATCATAACAGCCAATCCAGACAAAGAACTGTCCATAACGATTGAAAGAAACAACAAGCCGTTTCTTGTAAAGGTAAAACCAGAGATCATGCCGGAAAAAGATATATTCGGAGAGACTGTCAATGTCCCGATTATAGGCATAACGCCTGCGGGGGAGTTTGAGATGAGAAAAAGCAATCCTCTCTATTCGTTCGTACTGGCCGGTAATGAAACATGGAATATCTCGTCCCTTGTTGTTCTGTCGCTTGTCAAACTTATAGAAGGCAAGATACCTACAAAAGAGCTGGGCGGCCCTATACTTATAGCTCAGCAGGCTGCAAAACAGGCAAGGAGGGGGCTTATTGCCCTTATGTATTTCGCGGCCCTGATAGGAATAAACTTTGCCATATTGAATATCCTCCCGATCCCTGTCCTTGACGGAGGTAATATATTATTTACGCTTGTGGAAGCAGTTATAAGAAAACCTATAAACAAAAAGGTTAAACTCGCCATATTGCAGCTTGGAGTCTTATTCATAATCCTGCTTACGGTCTTTGTATTCTATAATGACATAAGCAGGATTCTAACATCGCACCATTAAATGCTCAGACTGATCATAGACACTGCACTCGGTTATATGAGTATAGGACTGGCCAGGGATGCGGATTTGCTTGCGTCTGTCATTATTGATCGTCCGGAGACTATAACAACACTGTCTGTTGGTGCCATAGATTTTCTGATCGGATCCGTACATCAGAACAAGAAAAAACTTGATGAGGTTGTACTATCCGCCGGTCCCGGTACATTTACCAGTCTAAGGACAGGCATAAGCCTTGCAAAAGGCATAGGCATGGCTCTCGGTATTCCCCTTGTCCCGGTATCAACACTTGATGCAATGGCTAATACAACCGGGTGCACCGATGGTAATATGATTGCTGCAGTGGACGGCAAAAATAACAATATTTACATTGCTGAATACAGGGTAAAAGACAATACTGTTGAAAGGGTAACGCCTGATACACTGTTAAGGGCAGACAGCGGAACACCGATGAAAAGGCAGTACCCTGTATATTTAATCGGATTCGACGTTGAACGCTATGCCGATGTTCTTGCCAAAAGTTATAACGGGATTATAAAATGGGAGAAACTGGATATACGGCGCACGATTCGTGCGCTGCATTCTATTGCAGACAAAAGGTTATATGGTATACAGCAGGTTGCGGCAGCGGATTATGTACCCGTGTATCTGAGGCAGCCGGACATAAATTCACGCAAGGAGACATGATATGAAGAAGATAAAGCAATTCAGATCGCAGCTGGAAATCACCGAACTGTTAAAGAAGGCCCAGTACATATCCAACGAGGACATATCAACAGCGGTTTACATAGCAGGCATTCTATCAAAACCCCTGCTTGTCGAGGGGCAGCCAGGCGTAGGAAAAACTGAACTCGCAAAGGCTCTTGCAAATTCACTTCATCTGGAGCTTATCAGGCTGCAGTGCTATGAGGGCATCGATGATACCAAGGCAATATATGAGTGGGAGTATTCAAAGCAACTCCTCTATGCGCAGCTATTGAAAGGGAAGATCGACGAAATACTCAGCGGCGCTGACGACCTTTCTTCTGCCATGGGCAGGCTGAAGAAATTCAGCAGCACGTTCTTCTCTGAAGAATTTCTTATAAAACGCCCATTGCTCAGGGCCATATCGTCACCCGAACCTGTTGTCCTGCTCATTGACGAGGTGGACAAATCAGAGCCTTCATTTGAGGCGCTTCTGCTGGAAGTGCTCAGCGACTACCAGATCACCATACCCGAGATAGGCACGATGAAGGCAAAATCCATACCTTTCGTTATACTTACGAGTAATAATGCCAGGGAGCTTTCAGAGGAGTTGAGGCGCAGGTGCATATACCTTTACATGAACATGCCTGACAGCCCAAGACAGATGGAGATAATAAAAACAAAACTGAACAACAGGGTATCAGCCGAGTTTCTCAATATGATCGAAAGTATGCTCTCCCTGATCAATGCGCAGGACCTGAAAAGACCGCCGAGTCTTTCTGAAATTATCGACTGGTCAACGTCAATTGCGTCTGCAGGCATAGACAAGGACAATGTATCGCTATCGTCCCTGGGCAGCCTGCTGAAGGACAGTTCCGACCAGCAAAAGGCGTTCAATGCATTATGGAAGTCCAGGAATCATTAAAACTTACCGGTAAGGTATATAATTTCCTTTCGGGCCTCGGGATGCCTGTTTCCCCTGTTGAGCTCGCCCAGACAGCATTCATGATAGAGAAGTCTGTACCCGACAGCTACGAAGCGCTGAAAAGGCTTATCATCCCTATCATGGCAAGGAACAGGGAACAGTATGTACTCCTTCAGCAGATAATAGATTTTCTTCTCAATACGTCGGCAGATTGGGAAAAGCTGGGCGAAATGCTGGGCATCAAGCGTCTGGATCCTTTTATTCTGAAAGAGACAGCCCCGACAATTGCGCGCATGGCGGAATGGATCAGCCATCCGGAGCTTTTTTATAAAAGACTGCAGGAACTTTACATGGAAATGCATAACCGGTACGGAGACAGGATGCTCAATTCCGGGTATATGCTGATGACTGACGCACTTGAGCTTGGAAAACCGGAGAATGAGCTTGTTGCGCTGGGGAAGGCCCTTGAACTGGCCGGCTGGTGTCCGGAGGATATTCAGAAAATAACTGCTGCACTCGAAAATATGCTGGTATTCATACGGCGGAACATTTCCGAGTTCCTCCTGAACGCCGCAAAGGTAACGGGTTCCATAGCTTCTCTGCATAGTAACGAGCCGAAAGCAGGTGAAAAGGAATTATGGGACATCCCGTTGTCATTTTTGTCAAAAAAGGACATAGACACTATCAACCGGATCATAAAACGTATGGCACTGCATTTCAGGGAGGATATAAAAAGGAGACAGTATGGTATTCTTACGAGCAATGTTTCTGTAAGACAGACATTAAGGCTTAACGCAGGAAGGGACATGCTTATCCAGCTCGGATACAGCAAGATCAAAAAACTTGAGTCTCCGTTAATCGTTATTTGCGATATCTCGGGTTCGATGCGCAACTATGCAAGGTTTTTCATGCAGTTTATAGCAATAGTAAAAGATACATTTAAAAAGCTCAGGGTATTTGTGTTCGTATCGGACATCAAAGATATAACATTGCTCGTTAAATCAAAACCCGCGGACGAACTTGTTGACAGGATATTTGCGGACTACAGGGAAGCAAGGACGTATACAGACTACGGAAACGTATTGAAACAATTTACAAAAAAATACCTTGGTTTGATAACATCCAAAACAAGGCTGCTTATAATAGGTGACGGCAGGACAAACTATCAGTACCCGGGCGATGAGGAACTCGCCTTGCTGAAAAAAAAGGTAAAGGACATCCTCTGGTTTACCCCGGATGACCAGTATTCATGGTATACAGGCGACAGCGAAATGAACCTGTACAGTCAGTACACGGATGAACTGTTTATCGTAAGGACTTTGAGGGAGCTCGTAACAGCCCTGCAGTCGCTGTTGACGCTCTAAGAACAAAGGTGATGGAGTTAAGAGTGACAGGATTATAAGCTTGGATTCGTAACTGAACGGAGTATCGGAATCTGTATCCCTTGACGCCTTCCAATGGAATATATATTATGTTCGTATGGTTCCCTGGGGGACTTCCGGATGATGCAAATGCAGGGAAGGATTGTTTTAAAGTCGCAAAAACCGTTATCGAAAAGCTTAAGCCTTAGGAAGGACTTACCAAATCATTTCCCCACAAATTGCTTCACGTACCCAAGATACCGCGTCTTCTCTTCCTTCGTCAGTCCGAACAAATAGTACAGTCCCCAGTAGGTAAACCCGATAATCGCACTCTCGATCACAAATATAAGCAATGTATGGGGTTCGTAGTAATACTTTATCAGCAGGGCAGCAATGGTTGCCGGTATGATGAATACAACAGGCTTGATAAAGTTCTTAAGATATATTCTATTATCCAGCTCTATAACCCGGTTTACATACCATGGCAGGAAAAATATATCTACAGCATTCATGGATAAACCAAGTGCAATGGGTATGCCAAGAACCCCGTAGCCTTGTCCGTATTTTATGTCTATAAATTTAGTTAACCCTATGGCAAGGATAAGGTTTGCAACAGCGGCAACAGCATTCGCAATAGACAATGCTTTGTGTTTACCGATGCCAAATAATAAAAATCCCGTAACATAACCTCCGATATAATGGATAAAAGAAACTACTGTCAAAAAGACAAGAGTAAGTGCGGCAAGATGATAACCTGGACCTATCCATACATTCATAATAGATGCGTTGTATATTATTGCTACCATTGAAATGGGTAAAGAGAGCAGAATAATCCCCTTTGTTATTTCCAGATAGGTAAATCTGATCTTTTCTTTATCATTGACAGCCCATAAAGAAGAATACACAGGCAGGGTGACGCCTACAACAGAGCCAATAATCCCAAGAACTATGTTGTTTACTCTGAATGCAAGTGCATAATACGTAACAAGTTCAACACTAAGAAAAATGCTTATAATGAGATTGCCTATATTGAGTAATACCTGTGCAGATATACTATTTAAAAATGCAAAGATGCTATATTTATAAGCCATTTTGAGCATATCGAAATCAAAGAGGTTTAACTTTATATTTACAAATTTATATTTTATCAGGACCAAATATGAAGCGATAAGCAGGGTTATGATAGATAAAACAAGATTAAGCATGAATAATGATAAAAGGCCAAAACCATAGTTTAACAGCAAAACAACGCTCACGGCATAGATCAAAGATCTTATTATACCTATCAGATTTGTAAGATCATATCTTTGGTGAGCAGATAAATTATTTATCAAGAATCCCATTGGAAATACGGTAACAGTATTAAATCCGCTGATAATTACAGCATAGAATGCAATATGCTTGAACTCTATTGGTATATTGAATATATGTGTTATAAATGGTGCCGCTAAAAAAGCCAAAATAAGCGCAATAGTGCCGATGACTAAATATGCTAAGAGTATGGTTGAACCGAATATATTTATAGATTGTTGATCATTCTTAGCGTGAAACTGGGAAATGTACTTAATAACAGATATGCCGAGACCGAGATCAAGCAGTCCAAAATAACCAAACACAGATTGAAAAAGCGCCCATAATCCATAAGCTGCATTGCCGAGATGATGTACAACAAAAGGTGATATAAACAGAGCCACAAGTGCAGAGACGAAGAAACCTGCATAATTACTTAATGCATTTTTTATCAAAGTTTTAGATAAAGGCATAAAAAAGAGATATTGTTAAAATAGACAATTGTAAAGCAGATTTACTTTTTTGCCAGCACTGCCTGCAATTCTTCACCTGCATCTTTGCCCGATAGTATCAGCATCCTTTCATACAGGTCTAATGCATTGATAAACAGTTTTTGAGAAAATGTATATTGTCCAGTGGTCCCAAAGTCTTTATAATTATTATTTTTATCTCGTATTTCATATTCTAACGACCTATAAAGTACACTTCTTGTATGAGTGGTAGAAAATGCCTTTAATTTTAATCCTGTTTTATCTGCCAACCCGGCAATGCTTTGTTTTGAGTAAATGATTAAATGTCTTGGTGTGTCTATAGGGAACCAGTTTTTCCAAAACCTTTTATATCCATAAGCATCTATATTTGGTGTCTGTATCCTGAGCATACCGTTTGGGTGAAGTATCCTATTTGCCTCTGATAACACCTCAACAGGATTATGTAGATGTTCGAGCACATGGTTCATTGTAATAAAATGGAAGTAGTTATCCGGAAATTTATGATCAAGCAAAGTGCCTGTTTTTATATCAACCCCTAATTTTTCTCTTCCTATATTCGCGGCCTTTTCAGACGGCTCTACACCATAAACTTTTAAGCCCAAATCTTTTAAGATAATCAGGAAATGACCAGCTCCGCACCCAATATCAAGTGCTTTGCCATCTTTGATATAAGGAGGGAATAATGCCTTGGGAAGGTGATACCTCGCTCTTTCCGCAAAAAAGAAAAACATATACGTTAAGAATGTTCCAAGGATATGTGGTTCTATCCTTGGTTTATGCTGAAAGTTTTTATAATGGTACCTGTTGTAAATTATTGTATTCCTTAAATGTTCTTTTATACGTTGCAGAAATCCAGAGGGTCTCAATGGATTCAATTGGTGAGGAGGGTAATCGTCAGGGTAATACAAAGGTAATGATTTTATACTCGGTCTTGGAGAAAGATAAACAGCTTTACAATTTCTACATTGGGTTAACCCGAATTCCCCTGATATTCCATGCAACCTGTCTGTGTTTTTAAAGAGAAATTCCTTTTTCATGGAACCACACACAGGACAGACACTGAGTTCTTCAGTTTCTATTTTCATATCCATTTGCGTTATTGGTAACAAAATGTTTGGATGATGTCAAATTAGTGTCCCGTTCGGGGATGGTTGAAACCCCTCGCCTTCAGGCGAAGCGAAGTTTTGCGAAATGGTAGCCATGATTTTACTTCGGTAAAAACTACATATGGCGACCATGAGCATCTGAATCACTATGATTGTAATTACCATAGAAAAAGTCTGTCATTCCTGCCCGTGAGCTTCTTCGGAGGTATTCTTGAGCAGGAATCCAGTTTTTTGTTTCCCGTTCTGCAAGGTGAAGAAAGGAGAGACTGGATTCCCGCTTTCGCGGGAATGACGTTCAGAAGGGCGAGAAACGGTTAAAGTCGGCTTCAAGCCGGCATGCTATAAACCCCTCGCCTTAGAGGCGAGGGTAATTGAGTAGGTATCTTTTATATACGTAAAAAGACAGCAATAAATTCTTTTTACTTGCATATGTCAATTTTTTTATGGTATCTAAAACTACATGAATGCAGCGGTATTAAAAGAACAGACGAAAGAGTCTTGGGAAGTAAGAAAGAGATCCAATTTAAACTTGTCGATCACATTTTGAAGGATATAGAACAATCGTGATGAGCGAAGACAAGCTCAGTATTAAAACAAAAATATTCGACATCTTCAGGAGTATTTTTTTAGTGAAATCATTAGAAGAATTACTCAGGCAGTTTACTGCAGGGAAAGAATTTGGGACTTTGGTAACAAAACTACCTCCAAACCATTATCAATATAAAAAGGGTGTTATAAGAACAATTAAAGTAAATGATATCTATTTTGAATTAGACATAAGTGATCTTGTCGAATGGTATATTTATTGGGGCTTTGAAGAAGCCAGCAGAAATACATTATTGTCACTAATAAAACAAGGTTTTTTTGTAATTGATGTAGGGGCTAATGTTGGAGCTGTGACCTTAAGTGCAGCCCAACGATGCGGTAGTTCAGGCAGGGTGTTAAGCTTTGAGATAGACTCAGATAATTTTAAAAAATTAAAAAGAAATTGTGAATTAAATACTTTTTTAAATATACAGCTGGTAAAAAAAGGTTGCGGAAGTAAGGCGGAGGATGTTTATGTAGAAAAAGTGACTGAAAATAATGCAGGTAAAAACAGAGTTTGTACGGCACCGACAATGCAAATAAAGCAAGGCAAGAATGCTGAAATAATAGTTTTAGATGATTTCATAAAAACTACAGATTTTAAAAAAGTAGATCTAATAAAAATAGATACAGAAGGCTATGAGGTGAATGTGTTAAAAGGGGCTGAAAAAATTATTAAATTACAAAAACCTATATTATTTATTGAATTAGATGATAACAATTTAAAGCATTTTAACTCATCCGCTAAAGCATTGGTAAGTTATCTTTATGCATTGGGCTATATAGTAACACATGCTGTTGATAGAAAGATTATAGCAGAAGAAGGAGATTTTACACATTGTCATTATGATATTGTGGCTGTTAATAAGTAGAAGGATGTCCCATTCTTGATACTTGGGCTTTATAGGCAGCAGAGTGGTAGAGTTTTCGAGACAGGCCGTCGTGAGTCCGGTATAACACATTCTCTTCAGGATTTGT
>JAJYJX010000106.1 GCA_021789095.1 bacterium | reverse complement strand
GCCCTATACAATGTGGTATTATCATAAAGGTGCTACTGCATTCGTTGATAATAAAGGCTTCTTATGGACTATACTGTTTATACCCGAGGCGATATTTATTTACATAAGAAAATTTTTACTGCCTTTTAATCTTACCCCTGTTTACGCAGTCCCCTCTTTTCCCGATACAGGATTATTCATTATATCTTTGGTGTTTTTCATTGCCTTGCTTCTATGGATTATAAAACTTTTTAAAAAGAAGGAATTTTTGATTTTGTTCGGCTTGGCATGGTTTTCAGCAAATTTCATCCCTGTCAGCAACATCATCTCTTTACCAACCAAGCTGGCTGACCGGTATATGTATGAAGCTGCATTGGGCATCTTTCTTATAGCGGGCACATGGATGGCTGATTTTTACAATCACGTAAACGCGAAACGCACAACTGCACTTGTTTACGCGTCTGTTTTTTTATTACTTGCTTTTTTATCGTACAGGCAATCCCTGCGCTGGGAAAACAGCTATTCGTTGTGGAGCTATACCGCTGACTTGCAGCCGCAAAGCGCCGTTGCCAGAAACAATCTCGGTGTTTATTACGATGCACACGATCAACCTGAACTGGCTAAACAGGCGTATGAACTCGCACTTAAGTATGACAACTCGCTTGTTCCGGCTCTCTGGAACCTGGGTGGTAAGTATTTAAAGCAGGGGAACTATGAAAAGGCTTTTCCGTTGATTAAACGTATGTCGGAGATAAAAGCACCGGAACAATATATAGCCTGCAGGGCACTTGGCGCCATCTACCTGAAGTTTTATAATAAACCTGTATTGGCAAAAAAATACTTTAAACTGTCTTATCGTCTCAACCCGAACCAGCCTGATGTAAAAACATTGAAGATGATCATAGAAGGACTTCAAAATGCCCGCTAGGACATCCACTCATAATAAATACGGAATGGTTGTTATGCATGTTTTACTGGTCGGTTTGTTCATTACCGCTTTTGTATCCGAGCTTATATATGTAATAAACCCCATAAAGGAGATCTTTCAATCTCTGAAATTCGCAGAACTAACCTACCGGCAGAGGCAATGGCTTCAGGAAGGCCTGCTCGTAAAAACAGTCGATGATATGCTTGAACATGAATTCCGAAAAACACAGGGTGCCTGTTTTGTTGAGCTTCCGTACGACAAACTGGTCAAAGAAGGATTGGGCGGCAAAAATACCCTGCTTGGTCAATGGGCGTATCTTCTTTACAGAACCAATTACAACCTTTATCCACGGCATGTTGACTGGGGCTTCAGCAAAGGTAACAAGCTCTACCGCATTGTTTTCAGCTGGAGAATAACACCTGAGGCAGAACCCGTGAGTTCGACCGGCAGCTATCCCTGCGTATTCCTTATAACTGCAGAGGACGGTACGGTTACGATTACAAAAACAAAGGGCAGAGAGCATGCCAACTGAGCTCTTATTAAATCTGTCCCTGACATGCATCTCAATCCTTATTACATGGCTTGCAGGTGCATTTATAATGTTCGTGGTATTGTACGACGAATTTTCATTGCCTGAATTTATAGGCTTCAGCTATATCATAGGCTCGGGTATTACCGGGGCACTGCTGGGCATAAGCTCTGTAATGCTGGGCAGGTTCAGTCCGTGGTTTGTGTATGGTTTCCTGTTGGCATCAGGGATACCCTCCTTTATCCTGTGGTCGCACGGCAAGCGCATGCACCTATGGGAAATTATCTCAGAGGCAAAACCGTTAAAATATCATGAATACCTGTTAATCCTGCCTGTCCTTTTTATAATCGTCGGTGTGATTTCAGGAGGCATATCAGGTGCACCCAACTGGGACGGCCTGCTTACCTACGGGTTTACAGCCAAATCCCTTTTTATATCTAACAAAATAAATATGGGTTTTTTTACTGATGTTACGAGATACGGTCATATCCATCTTGATTACCCTTTACTGCTGCCTTTGCTTGAATACTGGTGCTATCACTTCATAGGCTCTGACAATTACCAGTTAATCCAGTTTGTTTCTATAGGCTATTACATGGCCCTCGCAGGCATCTTTTACGGTTCATTGAAGCTTAAAACATCACGTTCCATCGCGCTCTTTTCCCTGCTTATCATATTGTTTAACCCTATTGTTATTTCCAACTCGGTAGGCGGGGATACGGATATCATCGTTGCAGCCTATCTGACCGGCATACTTATTGTATATATAAAACTTCTTACACGCTCTTCGCTTAAAATGGCGTTCATGCTTGGTATGCTGACAGGCTTCCTTGCAAATACAAAGAATGAAGGTTTTGCATTTTTTGTTATGTTTTCCTTTCTTTTGATTTTTACGCCCGGCATAACCAGGAAGGCATGGATGTATTATTTCATACCCTCGGCAATACTCGGACTCCCGTGGTTTATAACAAAGTTAATGTATGGAATAAGGTCTGATCTTTTTATAAACGTATTTCATCAGATACCATTGATGAAAGACAGGATGCCGGTAATATTGGATCATTATTATCACTTTTTTACGGGCACTTTTCCCCCGGTAAAAGGCACGGGTTTTTTATGGTTGATTGCACTCATAGGATTGATCGTTATGCTAAGCCATGAATCAACAAGGAGTAGGTACGGTACGCTCTGGCTGCCTTTTGTCCTGCTGTTTTTCATTTATTCCACCGTGTATATTATAACGCCCCATACGATCCAGTGGCAGCTGGGATATTCCATTCTCAGAACAATGACACAGCTCGCACCGCCGCTTCTATGGTTAAGCACAGTTGTATTGTGGGAAAGGTATAAGGTCAAGAAACCGGACCCTTAACTTAAAAATGAATCCGATAGGATAAGGGAGTTTGCCTGTTTATCCGGGCTATTCCGCCAACGGAGCAATCATATATTATAAAGGGAAGAGTTTTCTCCTCCGTCCGCCGCACAAGGCTGTTTTTGCTAAACGGACACAGCGTTTAAAAATGCAAACATTTTCTTTTGACACTGTCAGCGAAGTAGTCCACGCAGCCTGCCACGAAGATCCACCATGCAGTTCACGGTGTGCGACTTCACATCGAATCGAACTCTTCCCTTTTTGATTTATATTTTTGCAAATGTATCTCCTTGCTTAGTGCCTGCTGATTTCCTCTCCTACTTTCGTTGCCATGCTCATGATCGTGATCTGAGGGTTGAGCTTTGTTGATGTCGGGAACAGGGAGGCATCTGCAACATAAAGACCTTTTACCTCGTATGTCTCTCCATCCGGTTTTACTACAGCAGTGTTCTCATCGCCACCCATCATGGCAGTGCCCATTGGATGAAAAGCCATAAGCTCAAGCGCCCATGCAGGCGGTAATTTGTCCTTTAATTCATCTGCATCTTTTGCACTGTGTATAACAGGCCTTGTTGCGATCTGCGTGTGGACCTCTTTTGCGCCTGCCGCAAACCATACCTTTGCTGTTATTGCAATGGATTTTATCATCCTGACATGGTCCTCTTTGGAGAGGTTATAAAATATCATGGGACTGACCAGGCCTGGTGAAACACTGCCGGAGCCTGTATCGGAGATAAGTGCACCGAATGAGCCCATGTATGCGTATCTGTCCATGAGGGCAGAATGCCGGCTGCCGACAAATGGAATGGACTGGGACAATACTGATGGAGGAACAAACTGTCCCTGTATGAATATACCCTCATTGACATAGTGATGTATATTGTAGCCTTGCGGCACGCCTACCCAGCCGTCCACCCGTTCACCGAACATTGCAGACACGCGCGCTGCCGGATGGATATGCAGGTTCTTGCCTATACGAGGATGTTTTAAGCCGTTCTTCTTCAGAAAAACAGGAGTATATATCGCCCCCGCGGACACAACCACGTATTTTGCACTTACTGTAATACGCTTTGATGTTGGCTTCCCGTGGAGATCAAGGAATGCGCCTTTTACACCTTCAACCCTGTTGTTATTTATTACAAGCTTTACAGCTTTTGTATTCGAATACAATGTTGCCCCGTGTTTTATTGCATCAGGGATAAAATTCAGCATGGTGCCATATTTTGCATCTCTCGGACAGCCGAATGCGCAGAACGCACAGCCGTCGCACTCATAGGCATTCCTCGGTATGGGCGCACCCGCAAGTCCGAGCGCCTCTGTGCCTTTTCTGAAAAGTCCGCTGTTTTTTCCGAATATGCGTTCAGGCACAGGCTCTACATGTATCTCCTTTTCTACAAATGAAGCCAGTCTGCTGTACTCGTTGCATGTCAGCCAGTCTATGCCGTACTGATCATGCCAGTTTTTAATAACAGACGATGGCATTCTGTAGCATGTACCTGAGTTTATGGTCGTCGTACCTCCAACCGACTTACCAAGCGGGATGATTATTGGCGGTGTGCCAAAAGATGTTATAAATCCGTGGTCCCTGTACGCTGTACTCAGTGCATCCACGGGCTTTTGCGTGAAATCCTCACCGGTGAGGTATCTGCCTTCTTCAAGGATAACGGTTTTCATACCCGCTTTGGCAATAGTGTATGCTGCTGCTGCCCCGCCTGCACCGCTCCCTATGACACATACGTCGGTGTCTATGCTTATATCCTTATCTGCTTCAGCACCGTCAATAAATAGAGGCTTTTTTATCCTTCCTTTAATGTCCTCGCAGTGCCTTATGAAACCGAGCTTGCGTTCAATGTCATCAACAGAGTAGTATGAAAGCGTGACAAAGAGCTTGAGCACCATTAAAATATTGCCGCCTATTCTTCCGTTGAAGCTGCCAAGGTATTCGGATCTTTTATCAATATCCATCCTTGAAAGCCTCGTAAATCTGGTAAATACAGGCAAATATTCAACCAAATATAAAAGGAATGGGAACACAAACCTTACCAGCGCCGGGGCGTCTTTCAGATAGGATTCAAGCTGGATAACGGACTTTTGTTTTACTTCATCGGATATATCAGGTTTCTGGGTAATGGCTTCGAGAAGACTTATAAAGAGTTTTCGTTTGTTCATAGCTCCAACTCCTTCATTGATTATGGTTACTATCACCGGCACTTACATTTGTCATCAGAAATGGATAGGCAAACGTATAAATAATTATATAGCATTTAGATCGGAGACATAATGAAAACAAAGGCATTTGTTCAGACAGAAACAGGTGTAAGTGTCTACATTTGTGTTTAAACAACCTTTAAAACAATCTTGCCTCTTACCCCGCCTTTTTCCAGCTTCTGGTGCGCCAGGGCAACATCCTTAAGCGGCATGACTGAATCAATGACAGGCCTTACCTTGCCTTTCTCTATCAACGCACGCAGGGCATCAAGCTTTGAACGTCCCCTCTGCATAAACATATAGCTAACCGTAATATTCTTCTCCTTCGCGGCATCAAGCTTAACGTCCGATGATACTATACTGACAATCCTCCCCGAAGGTTTTACGGCCTTTACACTCCTTGACAGGGTTTCACCGCCCACGGTATCGAAAACAACGTCAACGCCTTTATTTGCCGTTTCTTCAAGAACAACATCAACAAAATCTTCCGTCCGGTAATCTATTATGCGATCGGCTCCTAATTGTTTTACAAGTTCTTTGTTATAGGAACCGCATGTTGTAAACACATATACACCGAGTGCTTTTGCGATCTGTAGTGCGAGGGATCCAACGCCTCCGGCACCTGCATGAATCAATACCGACTCACCGGCCTTTATGTTGGCTACGGTAACAAGAGCATCAAACGCAGTGCAGCCTGCAAGAGGAATGCTTGCCGCTTCAACATGGTTAAGGTTTGACGGCTTGATGGCGACAATTGCTTCATTTGCAACATGATACTGTGCATAGCTGCCCTGTGCGTTAACGATCTCTGGTGTATAGTAAACCTCATCCCCGGGATTAAAACTCTTTACTCCGCTGCCAACCGCCTCCACAACACCTGAAACATCATAGCCGATAATCGCAGGCGGTTTAACCCCTGCCCATGCCCCTGCGTTCCGTATTTTATAATCAACCGGGTTAACAGAGGTGGCATAAACCTTTACCAGTACATCATTTACACCGGGCTCTGGTTTCGGCATATCCTGTTCCTTGAAAACCTCAGGGCCGCCAAAGGCGGTAATAATCATGGCCTTCATTCCAGCCTCCTGTTTATTTCGATTTTTTCAGGTGAACGATGATCTTGTTGTCTTTGTCCTGGATGTCTATAAGCTCATGTCCCATCATCTCACACCAGTTTTTGATGTCCGGCTTTATACCCGGATCCGTGGCTGTTATTTCAAGCACCTCTCCTACCTTCATCTCTTTTACAGCCTGTACAGTCTTGAGTATCGGCAGCGGGCACAAAAGCCCGCTTGCATCCACTATTTTGTTTATATCCATGTGCGTGCTCCTATATAAAAAGGTTTATTTTCGATTCTTTCGCATCTTTTATATATGTAATCACTCCTGCGAATTCATCAATATCGTCCACAAGGTCTTCCTTGCCTATGCCCATAACACCCATGGTGATGGTGCATGCTATCATCTTTACGCCGAGCTGCTTTGCAGTGGTGTAGAGCTGCTTTACCGTAGGCATGCTGTATCTTTTCATGAGCTTTTTCATCATCCATGTCCCCAGACCGAACATATTGAAACGGGACATCGGAAGGTTCTCCGTACCGCCCTTATTTATCCATGTCAGCATTTTTTGCATAATCCCGCTTGTCCGGCTCCCTGTTTTGTCTTTCCTCAGCACATTCAGTCCCCAGAACGTGTAGAGCATGGTCACTTCCATGCCCGAAGAAGCTGCACCGACGGCAATGTTGAATGCAGCCATCACCTTGTCCATGTCTCCGGAGAATACGACAATTATAGCTTTGTCCATTGGAACCTCCTTTTACCCCGTTAGAAAGTTTTACTATTCATAGCGGGAATACTATAATAAATCCAGCATGTCTTTCCGTCAGAAGCGATCGGCTTACGGCCGACTTTCTAACGGGGTTCATTTATGTAACCCGCATTCCTTTTTTGCAAAACCCTTCCATCTGCCCGAACGGGGTTCCTCCCCTGGTTTTACCGGGAAGGTACACGGTTCACACCCTATGCTCGGATACCCTTTGTCATGCAGCGGATTGTACGGTACGCCGTGTTTCACTATATAATCCTTTGTATCACCGCTTGTCCATCGTACAAGCGGGTTGATCTTAACAAGCCCGAATTTTTTGTCCCATTCAACGGTCTTTGCGCTTGCTCGCTCCGGGGTCTGGTCCCTCCGTATGCCGGTCATCCATGCCCTTAATGTTGAAAGCTTTTTCTTGAGAGGGGCAACCTTCCTTATGTTGCAGCATAGATCCGGGTTGACAGTCCAGAGATCATCGCCGTGCTGGTTTGCCTGTTGTTCAAGGGTGCATTCGGTTCTGACACTTTCGAATTTTATACGGTATCTGTCCTCGAGCTTTTTTATCAGCTCATGCGTTTCGTTAAAAAGCAGGGAGGTATCGAGATAAAATATATTTGTTTCCTGTCCTGCTTTTACAATCATATCCACAATGCATACGTCTTCCATGCCAAAGCTGCATGCAAATGCAATATCTTGATTGAATGTGTTTACAGCCCATGAAATAATCTCCTGCGGCGGACTGTCTTCAAATCTCAATGCAATCTCTGAAATTTCTCTTACGGCAAGCATCCTGTTCTCCTTTTATATGTTTTTGTATACTAAGCACGGCCAATAAAATTTCATAGCTTATCAAACATGAGTATTTTACTTATGTTTAATTAATTAATTATTGGTTTTCTTGTCAAGAAGTATTTTTATTGAACAAACCCTATGTTTTACAGTATGTTAAAAAGTGATGATTGAATCTGATTCAAGCAATATCTTTGTCAGGTCATCTCTCGAGATAACGGTTATAGTATCCACACCGGCAACGGCTTTTTCGGTTTTCATATTCCCTGACATTGAATGAATAAGTTCAGCGGCCTCCAAAAACTGTTTTCTAAACGCGTCATCTTTTAAAGCTGTTGAAAGGGCATCTGCACCCCGGGCAGTAATAAGTAATGAAATTTTGTGGTTGATGGTCAAACCAAGGGCAAGTCGTATGCCATCATGCAGCCGTGCTGTGCCATTATCCTTAATTAAAACCGCTATATTCATGATGCCCTTGCGAAAGACAAGAACCGGTCTGCATGCGCAATCATACCGGAAAGATTATACAGGCTGCCGAAAATAACCCCTTCACGTTTGTTTATGCCCCTCTCTCCGGCGCTTACGTCGCATACCGTAGTTTTCATATGTTTTGACAGTTCTATAAACGCCGGATCATGCAAAAGTAAGGCGCCGTCGTTATACAAAAATAGTTCTATGCCGTCTTTGTAGTCATCATAAAGACGCTGTAACGTGCTTAAAATTGTTTGACCTGACACAGCGACAAGTATGCATATTTTCATCGAACACCGCAGAATTGCTCATAATCTATCAGCTTGGTAACGATAGGATGTTCACCGCATACAGGACATTCGGGATCTTTCCGGATCTTCATCTGCCTTACCTCCATACGCAGTGCATCATAAATCATCATCCTGCCTATAAGCGGTTTCCCAATACCAAGTAAAATTTTAATCGCTTCAGTTGCCTGTATCATGCCTACAAAGCCCGGCAGTACACCAAACACGCCTGCCTCCTGGCAGCTTGGGACCATTCCAGGCGGCGGCGGCTCCGGATAAAGGCACCTGAAGCACGGCCCTTCACCAGGGGAGAATACTGTTGCCTGTCCCTCAAACTTGAAAATACTGCCGTAC
>JAJYJX010000105.1 GCA_021789095.1 bacterium | reverse complement strand
CCTGTTCTCCCGTGCGAAATTGACAACCTTTGCGAAAAACTCACGGTCAACGACAGCGGTTGTGGGATTGTGCGGGAACGAGATGATGAGCAGCTTGGGCTTTGGCCAGTAGTTCTTGACAGCCTTCTCCAGTTCTTCAAAGAAAGTCTGGTCAGTTGACAGCGGTATTGCGATCACGTCCCCGCCCGAGATTATAACAGAGTAAGGATGTATAGGATACGCAGGACCCGGTACTATGGCAATATCGCCCTTGTCCATCATTGCGAGCACCAGATGGGCTATACCTTCCTTTGCCCCGAGCGTGACTATGGCTTCTGCCTCCGGATCGATATAAACATCGTACCTGCGTTTGTACCAGTCGCATATCGCTATCCTGAGCTTGTAAATGCCCCTTGAAACGGAATACCTGTGGTTCCTTCCGTTCTGGGCCGCCTCAACAAGCTTATCGACTATGTGGTGTGGGGTCGGCTGGTCAGGATTTCCCATGCCCAGGTCTATGATGTCCTCGCCTTCCCTTCGTGCCTTCATCTTCAGTTCGTTCACGATGTTGAACACATAATAAGGCAGTCTGGTGATCCTCGGGAAATCGCTAAAATCCATTTCCATGCATCATCCTCCATAGCTCCTTTAACCAGAAATGCAGATGGAATACAATATTTTTTACCGGCATTCTTATCCGTATATCCTCCCGGTATTGAATTTGTGGCTATTTCTTGCTATAAATTTTATTTGGTGCGGCACAAAATGAAGATCACCCTTATTCAGCCAAAGGTATGGAAAGATAATCCGGCGTATGTATTAGAGCCGCTTGGGCTTGGTTATCTTGCTTCGTATCTCAAGTTGAAAGGCTACACCAATGTATCTGTTAAGTTGAGTGCTTTTGATTCTGAAAAAGATATTATTGAAGATGCTGCAAAAGCTGACCTTGTAGGCATAACCGTGACGTCACCCATGATGACACACGGCAATCATCTCGCAAAGGAAATCAAAAAAAGAAATAAAAACACCGTCATCGTTTTTGGCGGTGTACACCCGACCGCATGCCCTGACACAACTGTGAAAGGCGAAAACATAGATATTGTATGCAGAGGAGAAGGTGAAGAAACACTGTACGGGATAGCAGCGGCAGTTGAACAGAACAAACCCTATGCCGGCATAGCCGGTATTTCCTACAAGATCGATGGGAAGGTCGTTCACAACAAGACCGGTACACCGGTTGATAATCTTGATAGTCTGCCTTACCCTGACAGGGACCTGATAAGACAGACGGTATTTTCTGATTATTTTCTTAAATTCTATGGCAGACGCGCGGCTTATGTTTTTGGAGGCAGAGGGTGTCCATATCAGTGTACTTATTGTGCCACGGACTCTGTATGGAACAGGCAGGTACGGCTCAGATCGCCGGAAAATATCATAGGCGAGATAGAGGAGCTTAGAAGAATTTATGGCGTGAATTATATAAACTTTGCGGATGATACATTCACTGTCAATAAACAGCATGTTTACGATTTTTGCGATCTTTTCAAAAAGAAAAAGCTTCCTGTCGGGTGGGGCTGCAATGTACATCCAAGGACAGCGGACAAACAGTTGTTCAAGGAAATGAAGGCTGCCGGATGCACGGAGATATGGATAGGAGTGGAGAGCGGTTCTCAGGAAATACTCAATGAATTAAAAAGAAATTATACAATCGAAGAAATAAAAGAAATTTTTGCTTTTGCAAAGGAAGCAGGTATTAAAAGACAGTCAAATTTTATAGTAGGCACACCCGGTGAAAGCAGGGAGACTCTCAAGCAAACTGAGCAGCTTATAGAACAAATAAAACCTGATATCCTTTTAATGTCATTGTTTGTGCCCGTACCCGGCAGTGAATTATATCTCAAGGCAAGATCCGATGGTTATGTGAAAGATGACATGGATTGGTCCGATCTTAAACTTATCCATGCAAGCTTGCCCGGTACGAGGTTCCTTTCGAATAAGGAGTTATTGAATGAGGCTACCGCATCATATAAAAAAATGAATCATCATATGAGACGCAGGAAGTTCAACCCTATAGAAATTGCCCGATCAGGGTTTCATACACTCAAACAAGCGCCTTTAACCGATTATCCTAAGCTTGTTACAAAACTTTTTAATTATCTAAAAAGGCCTGTATAATCTTAATGGTTATCTGCTCCTTTCTGTTGTTTATAATGGCAGGAACTGATTTGTGACGCAGCTTGTTGTATATGTGTTTAACCCGAAAAATGCGTTTGCAAAATAAGGAAGTTTGAGCAATGAGGATAACACAGTGTCAAACAACGGTATTCTTCGAATATCAGCAAAAATTATAACACTGGTGATTGCATATAAACATACAAAGGACTTTAACATCCCTTATGACAAAAAACTTATTTATCTTCGGTGGATCGCACGACCCATCCCCCCGGATGGGTGCCCCGAACGAACAAACAAACCTCGTTCTTAAAATTACTTCTTCTTCGGGATCGTAAAGTGGAAGGCACTGCCCTTGTTCAACGTGCTTTCAACCCATATCCTTCCGCTGTGGGCAAGTACGAAGTGTTTAACGATGGAGAGACCAAGCCCGGTGCCTCCAAGCTCGCGCGAGCGTGCCTTGTCAACCGTGTAAAACCTCTCGAAGATCCTATCAAGCTCGTTTGACGGTATACCTATGCCGGTATCCCTGACGACTATCTCGATTTCATTGGACCTTTCTGACGCAGAAACGCTGATCTCACCTTTGTCATTGCCGTACTTTACCGCGTTGTCTATAAGATTGAGGAGTATATGGAATAATGCCTCCCTGTCGGTATAAATAACATCAACCTCTTCGGGTATATTCAAAATGAATTTCTGGTGTCTTTTTTCAATCTCATTGCCGAGCAATTCATAGACTTCATGAACGACGTCTGAAATATTGGTATCCTTGAAATTAAACTCGGACGCTCCCCTGTCCGCATTGGAAAGCACAAGCATGTCATCCACGATCCTCTGCATCCTCTTTGCGTTCTTGAAAGCCGTATCAACGAATTCCCTATTGTTGTAATTATCCTTCAGGGCCTCGAGGTACCCGATTATGGACGTTAGCGGCGTTTTCAGCTCATGCGAGGCGTTGGTAATAAAATCCTGTCTTATCTGTTCGATCTTTCTGATCCTTGTTATGTCTTCTAAGGTAAAAAGGTAGCACCGCTCATCTGTTAAATATTCTATCTTATTGATCCGCAGGCTGAACCTGCGTTCCTCGGGCGTAAACAGAGAAATGTCTTTCTGGTTCGGTGCGCTGCCTGATTGTATTGCATTGAACAGTGCCTCTGCTTCGTAGCTCCTTATAATGTCAAGAAAATATATGCCGGTTAAATCCTTGCCGAGCGATGCAAACCTCTCCATATAGTCATTGGCATAAACGACGCTTCCGTGCCTGTTCACAACGAGCATACCTATATCAACCGAGTCCATGATCTTTTTTATGCCGTCTATACCGCGGCTGAGATTGTCCCCCGATTCCCTGGCCTTTGTTATCATGAGTTTGACGACAGATGAAATGTCATCCATTCCCGGTGTGGATGAATAGGGAAGATTGTAGATCCGGAGGTCGCTTTTCGCAGACGCTACCATCTGTTTCAGAACTTTTTTTACACGTTTTGCATAAAACACGGCTGCAACAACACCTGTGAAAAGAGAAACGGCCAAAACGACAAAAACGGACAATTCTATGCCCATTCGCTCCGCCAGCAGGACGATGATGCCGGTAAGGGATGACAGCATAAAGAATATCAGGAATGCCGGTTTATTCATCTGTAAACTTATATCCTATATCTTTAATATTTTGAATACTCTTGTTTAACTGCGGGATCTTTTTCCTCAATCTTGATACATGTACGTCCACAGTCCTTGTTGTACCGAAATAATTATATCCCCAGATGTTCTGCAGCAGGGCATCCCTGGACAGCACTATGCCCCTGTGTTCCAGGAAATACTTCAGCAGCCTGTACTCTTTCGACGTCAGGACCATCATCTTATTGTCATACCTTACCTCATGTTTCATATCATCTATTTCCAGCTTTTCATAGACGATCTTCTTTGATTTTTCTGCTGCAGCTTCGTGATCCATACGGCGCATAACCGCCTTTATCCTTGCAATAAGTTCCCTCGGGCTAAAGGGTTTTGTCATGTAATCGTCAGCGCCGAGTTCAAGGCCCAGTACCTTATCCACCTCGTCGGCTTTTGCAGTGAGTATTATGACCGGTATATGCGCTGTAGCTTCCTGCACTTTTAACTGCTGCATGACCTCGTAACCGTTTTTGCGCGGAAGCATGAGATCAAGGACTATCAATGCAGGTGTTTTTGTCTTTAGTTGCCATAGTCCTTCTTCGCCGTCCGACGCTATGATGGGTATAAAACCTTCCCTGCCGAGATAGTGCGATATGAGGTTTGATATGTCTTTATCATCTTCTATTATAAGGACCTGTTTATTCGTCACCGTCTATCTCCTGTTCAGCGTGCCTCTCAGCCCTTTTGCGTTCTATATGATCGAGGACCTTTTTCCTCAACCGTATCGATGCAGGTGTGATCTCCAGCAGCTCGTCCTCCTCTATGAATCCAAGGCCGTACTCCAGGGTAAGCTTCAGCGGAGGAACAAGCTTTATGGCGTCATCAGAGCCTGCTGCCCTTACGTTTGAAAGGTGCTTTTTTTTCCCGGGATTTACAACAAGGTCTGTCTCCTTGTTGTGTATGCCGATGATCATGCCTCCGTAAACTCTGTCTCCGGGCGATAGAAACAAAGGACCTCTTTCCTGCAGAAACCACAGGGCATAGGCAACGGCAACAGCGGGTTCCTTGGCGATCTGGACGCCTTTTTTGCGTGTCGGCAGATCCCCCCTGTACACGTCATACTTTGTGAACTGGTGATGCATAACAACATTTCCCTTTGTTTCGAGCAAAAGTTCCGAACGCAGCCCTATAATGCCGCGTGAGGGTATCGAGAAGATCAGTCGGGTAAGTCCTGACGGCGTTTTGAAAGAATGGACAAGTTCTCCCTTCCTCGGGCCTATTTTTTCCATAACCCTGCCAAAGTATTCGTCAATGACTTCAATGGTAAGCTCCTCTATGGGCTCCATGATCTTGTTATCGGCATGTTTCAATATGGCCTTTGGCATACCCACCTGGAATTCATACCCTTCTCTTCGCATGGTTTCAAACAAAATTGACAGGTGGAGCTCGCCCCTGCCTGCGACATCAAAGACATCGGGATTGTCGGTAGGTGTTACCTTTAATGACAGGTTCGATTTTACCTCCCGCTTCAGCCTTTCACTCAAATGTCTTGATGTGAAGAATTTACCCTCCCTGCCGGAGAAGGGGCTGTTGTTAACAAGCATCTGCACGAATATCGTTGGCTCGTCGATTTTTAGTCCGTCAACATACAGTATGTCCTCTTTTTGAGAAACAATTGTCCCTATGTCCTGCGTGTCAATGCCTGCTATGGCTATAATGTCTCCGGGCGCAGTCTCATCTATCTCCTGTCTCTGAAGCCCTTCGAATGTGAACAGCTTTAGTACTTTTTTTAAAGTGGCCTGCCCGCCCTTGGGATAGATATATACCTCTTCACCCGGATGCAGCCTGCCGCTCTTTACCTTGCCGATGACCATTGGTCCCATGTATTGGTCGTAGGCAAGCTGGCTTATCATCATCTCGAATTTTTCATGCGTGTCTGTTTCCGGGTACGGTATATGGCTCACTATGGCATCAAACAGCGGCTGCAGGCTGTTTAAAGGCCCGTCCATTGAAAGTGCCGCAGTGCCGTTTCTTGCAGACGTGTATATGACAGGGAAATCAAGCTGTGAAGGGTCTACAGCAAGATCCAGGAACAGTTCCGATACAGCATCAAGTACATCTTGGGGTCTTGCCTCAGGCCTGTCAATCTTATTTATAACAACAATGGCCTTCAGCTTGTTTTCGAGCGCCTTCCTCAGAACAAACCTTGTCTGCGGCATCGGACCGTCTATTGCGTCTACGAGCAGAAGTACGCCGTCAACCATTGAAAGCGCCCTTTCAACCTCGCCGCTGAAATCAGCGTGTCCCGGTGTATCGACGATGTTAATCTTATAGTCGTTGTACCGGATCGATGTGTTCTTTGCGAGTATCGTGATGCCCCGCTCGCGCTCGAGCTCGAACGAGTCCATCACCCTTTCCATGACCTGCTCATTAATGCGGAAAATACCCGACTGCTTGAGCATGGCATCTACCAGTGTCGTTTTCCCATGGTCTATATGCGCTATTATTCCTATGTTTCTGATTTTATCTGCTGATAGCATAATCATATTTTAATATAACCATTTTATAATAAGGAGGCATTATACATAATAATAAAAGAACAAAATATGCAATGATCTTATGAGGAGTAAACTCCGTGAAGAATCTTATTTTTTTTCGCTCAGGATATACTCTCTTAAGACTCTATGATTTTAGATTCTTCGGCTACGCCTCAGAATGACAATCGTAGGACAACCTGTAAAAGCCGGGGAGTCGAAAAGTTGATTTTGTTAACCTTAAAACTATGGAAGATGTTGTAAATAGTATACAACTTTTCTTAACACCCTAAAAAATAAGGTAATTAAAAAAATATTAAAAATCTCTTGACAGGAAAGCCTTTGATGGATAATTAGACTGACATGTCAGTCTAATGGGGGTCAGCCCAGTTAGAAAGGCTGCAGTTTAAAGCCGCGTCCCTTTTAAATGGAATTTAGAATGTATCATTTTATCTTCGTCATAAATGACGGAACTTTGTAACGGGGTAAATAATGCTTCCTGAGGAAAGAAAACTATTAATTTTAAGCGCTGCAAAAGAAATGTTTGCCATAAAAGGATACCACGAGACAAGTATAAACGATATAATAAAACGTGCAGGTATAGCACGCGGTACGTTCTACCTTTACTTTAAGGACAAACGCGGGATCTTTGATGCACTGTTTGACCAGCTGCTAAAAAGAATCAATGATTCGGTAGAAAGGATTGTTATAGCTCCCGGTAGTAAGCCCCCCATTGAACAGATTGCAGACAATCTGAAAAGGGTGTTCCAGCTTGCAATGGATGACTCAGAGCTAACAAGGATACTGTTCAGGCACGCCCCTGGTCTGGACAGCATAACAGATCAGAAGATAGAGGGATTCTATAATAAGATTGCAGCACTTATCGAAAGCGCACTGACATTGGGAGTATACATGAACATTGTAAAGAACGGGGATCTGAATCTCATCTCCGTGTTCATAATGGGGGGTGTAAAGGAAATCACGGACAGGATTACACGTCCCGAAAACAACATGCCGCAGCTCGACAGGCTCATAAAAGATCTGATCGAATTCAACCTGTACGGACTTGCAGTGAACGGCGGAAAACAGGGAAGCAGAGGCGCATAAAATGGCATCCAGGTATTTCACAGGACTTGATGTAGGTTCCACCACAGTTAAAGGTGTGGTTATGGACGATGCGCAAAACATACTCTACAGCTCTTACCAGAGGCACGAGGCAAGGCAGATAGAAACGGTCATAGAGTTCCTCTCGGAGATTCAGGAGAGGTTCGGCAACGCAGATCTGAGCCTTTTTGTCACAGGCAGCGGCGGCGGCACCATCGCATCCGTACTGGGATGCAGGTATGTGCAGGAGGTCAATGCTATAACCCTTGTAGTGGAAAAACTTTATCCGGATATAAACAGCGTAATAGAAATAGGCGGACAGGACGCAAAGGCCATCATATGGTCTATTGAACCTGCAACAGGCAGGAAGCGCAGATTTACAACCATGAATGACAAGTGTGCAGGCGGCACGGGTACAGTCATAGACAGGATTTCGGGAAAACTGAACGTTACGCAGCAATACCTGCCGGAGCTCGAATACACGGGCATAAAGATACACACTGTTGCAGGCAGATGCGGCGTATTTGCAGAAATGGACATAAACAGCCTCCAGAAACAGGGAGTGCCACCGGAAGAACTCATGGCTTCATTGTTTGAGGCGATAGTCCAGCAGAACCTGAGCGTGCTTACACGCGGCAACACGCTGACCCCGGATGTTCTGCTGCTCGGCGGTCCTAATACCTTTATCCCCGCACTGAAACAGGCATGGCAGCACAATATACCCTTGCTCTGGGAACAGAGGGGTATAAAAGTAAAAGGCGATCCTGCGTCGCATATAAGGGTGCCGGACAATGCACAGTTTTTTGCCGCAATAGGAAGCATATTCTATGGCATATCGGACGAACAGGAAAGCAAATTTCGTGGTGCAGACATACTTGAACAGCATCTTCACAAAATAAGAAACACGACTAATCCGGACATACAGGGGCCTTCCGGCAAACTGGAAGGGTCGGTGCCCTTTCTGAAAAGTTCAGTTCAAGCCTATAAGCCGACACTTCAGTTTAACAGGGATAAAGTTATTAAGGCATACCTAGGCATAGACGGCGGCTCCACATCGACAAAAGGCGTGCTTATTACAGAAGACGGTGAGGTCATTGAACGGGCATATATACTCTCGCGAGGCAATCCGATCGATGATACGAAGCAGATCCTTCTGAGCTTGAACGATGCCGTGACAGGCAGGCATTCCGCACCTGCTCTGGAAATACTGGGGGCAGGCACAACAGGCTATGCAAAGGACATCATAAAAGAGGCAATAGGAGCGGACGTCGCAATCGTCGAGACCGTGGCGCATACAAAATCAGCACTCCATTTCTACAAGGATGTAGATGTAATATGCGATGTAGGCGGCCAGGACATAAAGATCATCTTTCTGGA
>JAJYJX010000104.1 GCA_021789095.1 bacterium | reverse complement strand
CCCGGCATGGCCCCGGAACTGCTGAACCTGCAGCAGCCAGACCTGCTGGTCGACATCCACAGGCAGTACATCGGTGCAGGCGCAAATATCGTGGAAACCAACACGTTCGGTGCGAACAGGATAAAGCTCAAGGATTTCGGGCTTGAAAAGAAGGTCGGGGATATAAACCGTGCTGCTGCCGGCAATGCAAGAAAGGCCGCACTTGATAAAGCTTTTGTAGCTGGAGATATAGGCCCGACAGGAAAATTCCTGAAGCCTGTCGGGAACCTCGAGTTTGATGAAGCGGTTGATATCTACAGGGAGCAGGTACAGGCGCTGCTTGAATCAGGAGTCGACCTGTTCTCCATAGAGACCATGATGGATATAAAAGAGATAAAGGCAGTTATGATCGCCATCAGGGAGGTAACAGACCTCCCTGTCATGGCAATGATGACATTCAATGAAGATTTCAGGACAACCCTCGGTACCACGCCGGAGGTCGCCGCTATCGTGCTTGAGGCAATGGGTGCAGATGTCATAGGCGCAAACTGCAGCCTGGGGCCAAAAGGCATCTACAGCATCATAAAAAGGATGTCAAAGGTAACGTCCCTGCCGCTTATATCAGAGGCAAATGCAGGCATGCCTGTACTGAAGCACGGTATCACAACCTTCCCTGCAACACCCCAACAGATGACGGAGCACATGGAGGAGTCAATCGCTCTTGGGGTGAGGGTGTACGGCGGATGCTGCGGGACAACACCTGAGCACATAAGGCATATTGCCGAAACAGGCCTTAAACTGAAACACAGCCTTTCGTATGAAGTAAAACAGGACGCGGCCATACGGCTGGCAAGCAGAACAGGGTTTGCAGAGCTTGTTTCAATGAATAACACGCTCCTTATCGGGGAAAGGATCAATCCCACGGGCAAAAAGGCATATTCTGGAGAGCTTAAAACGGGTAAAACCGGGTACATCCGCGAACAGGCAAGGCTGCAACAGGAGGCAGGCGCCCATATACTCGACGTTAATGTAGGCGTGCCGGGCATAGACGAACCGGCCATGATGACGAAAGCCATATTTGCAGTAAACTCCGTCTCAACACTGCCCGTTTCGATAGATTCATCCAATTTAAGCGCGGTAGAAGCCGGCCTGAAGGCGGTTGACGGGAAACCGCTTGTCAATTCCGTGACCGGTGAGAACAAAAGGCTTGTCCCCACGCTGAAGCTTATAAAGAAATACGGTGCAGCTGCGGTGATCCTGCCTGTCGATGAGGACGGGCTCCCTAAAAAGGCATCCGGCAGGATAGCAATTGCGAAAAAGATAATACAAACGGCACGGGACATGGGGATAAAAGAAAACAATTTTGTAGTTGATGCGCTGACGCTGACAATCAGTGCAGAACCTTCAGGCGGCATTGAAACGCTAAAAGCCATAAGGGCGATCTCTGACGGTCTCGGGATGCCGTCCATCATAGGACTCAGCAATGTCTCGTTCGGCCTCCCTGCAAGGGACATCTTGAATTCACATTTTCTCGCAATGGCGATGTCAAACGGGCTCGGCTGTGCAATAGTAAATGTGCTTGACGAACATATAAAGGGAGCATTCCTTTCCGCGTCCCTGCTGCTGGGCAGGGACGAAAATGCCAGAGGCTTCCTGTCGGCATTTTCAGATGCAGGCCCCGCACCCTCCTCGGGTGTAAAAACGGAAACCATGGACATATTCGGGAAAATACAGGACGCAGTAATAAAGGGCAGCGAGGATACCATCGTAGGCATGGTGGAAGATGCGCTTGCCCAGGGACATGATCCGCTGAAGATAAGCAACAACGGGCTCGTACCCGGTATGGATGTTGTCGGCAGGCTTTTTAAATCAGGCAAATTGTTCCTTCCCCAGGTCATGCTCTCTGCGGAGACCATGAAAAAGGCGTTTGCACGGTTAAAACAGGACATGAAAAAACAGCAGCAAAAGGGGCATAAAAAAATCCTCATGGCAACGGTCGAGGGAGACATCCATGACATAGGCAAGAATATTGTTGTAACATTACTTGAAAATAACGGTTTTGATGTTATTGATCTCGGTAAAAATGTTCCGACAAAAGAGATTATAAAACAGGCAAGGGAGAACAAGGTGGATTTGATAGGTCTGAGCGCACTCATGACAACTACCATGTCAGAGATGGCCAACGTGACGAGGAGTGTCAGGCAGAACGGGCTGAATATACCGATCGCTGTAGGCGGAGCTGCACTGACAGAAGAATACTCAAAAGAAATAGGGGCTGACATTTATGCAAGGGACGCGATGTCGGCGGTTGAACGTATTAAAATATTTTTCGGGATACACTGATGCCGTCAAAAAAGATTTTACTTGTGGATAACGATGTGGAATACCAGGCACTCATAACAAATGCGCTTGAGCCGGCGAACTACAGGATAAACATGTCGCTTGACAGCGAAAGCGGGTTCCAGCTTGCCAGGAAAGACAGGCCGGACCTCATCATCATATCCGTGGAGCTGCCCGATTCAAACGGCTACCTGCTCTGCAAAAGGTACAGGGAGGAAGGCAGCTTAAAGAAGGTGCCCATTATCATTATTTCAAAGGATGCAAAGCCAAAAGATTTCGAACAGCACAGGAAACTGAAGATAAGGGCTGACGAGTACATGTTAAAGCCGTTCAGCGAAGAAGTCATACTATCAAAAGTCCAGAACCTTATAGGTTTCCATATATCCGAAAAAGAGTTCGAACTGATGCAGGAACACCTTAATTCAATGATACAGGAAAAGATCACACTGGACGACAGGATAAATACGCTCGAGAAGGAAAATGAAAAGTTAAAAGAACAGTTGAACGGCACCGGGAACATACAGTCAGAACTCAAGGCAGCCAGAGAAAGGGAGACCGTGCTCCAGAAACAGCTCAAGGAGAACAAGGAACATACAAACGTTATTGATAAATGGCTTACAGAAGCAAACGACACCGTGAAAAGACTGCAGGTAGACAACGATAAAATAACAAAGGAAAATGCGTCTGCAAAAGCGGAATTCGAGAACATAAAAAAGCAGCTGAAAGAACTGAACGATGCCTACGGTGCATTGCAGAACAGGTTAAAAAAGAGCAGAACGGACGTTGAGAAAATAAAGCTCCTGCTCAATCAGGCGGCATCGCTGCTGCCGAAAGAATAGGAACGGAAAACTTTATGGGCAAGCTTAAACTGGGGGTGCTGGTATCCGGCAACGGTACGAATCTCCAGGCAATAATAGACCGTATAAAGGAAGGAAAGCTCAGTGCCAGCGTAGAAATCGTCATATCCGATAATGAGAATGCCTATGCCATTGAAAGAGCCAGGCACGGCAATATACCTGTCCATACGGTCAGCTATAAATCTTTTGCCAGCAGGGAGAAGGCAGAGGACCGGGTAATGGAGATACTGGGTAAGTACAATGTCGGGCTCGTAGTGCTTGCGGGGTATATGAAGCTGCTGACAAAACATTTCATAAGCGCATTCCCGATGCGGATAATGAATATACATCCGGCAATACTGCCCTCGTTCCCGGGTATAAATGTCATACAGAAAGCCCTTGAACACGGCGTGAAATTCACGGGCTGCACGGTCCATTTTATAGACGAGGGTGCCGATACAGGGCCGATTATCATCCAGGCCGTCGTCCCTGTAAAAGACAACGATACGGAAGAAACGCTCGCGCAGAGAATCCATGATAAAGAGCACATAATCTATCCCATAGCCATACAGCTTTTTGCAGACAACAGGCTGATCCTTAAAGGCAGGCGGGTGTTTGTAAAGGGTTACGAATACTCGCAACGGCAGCCGTCTATAAACCCGTACAACCTGTAGGGGAGCAACAGTGGCAGGCAGATTTTTCGATGTTGCTGTTATTACCGAGGGCATAAACGGTCTGATCGCGGCTTACGAACTCTCAAAGAGTGACGTTTCAATCGTTGTAATAGATAATTACAAGCCGTCACTGGACATAGACGGTTACATCTTCAATTATTACCCGGAACACGTGTTTGCGTACAATGAGCTGCCTGAGATACTCAAAGAGCTTCCTGTAACATTTGAAACATACATAAATCCCATGTATCAGCTGATTCTGCCCGACAGGAGGGTCGATATTTATTCCGATATACAAAAACTCATGGCTGCGGTCGAACTGCGTTTTGACCGTGATGAGGCTTCTGTTTTAACGGAATATCTGGACAAAGAGAAGAGGCTGTGCGAGCTGCTGCCCGGCTTAAGCCGGCAGGTCGGTTATGGTATAAAAATAGCCGGGTCGGTCTTAAGAAGACTGAGGCTCAAACAATTGCTGTTGAAGGAAAAACAGTCTGCCAATGAGAGCTTCAGGAGGATCGCAGAACACGACAGGTCGCGCGTTTTTATAAATGCGATTGTCAGGTACCTGTTGCCGTGGGTCGATGATAACAGAGCCTTTCAGGGGACATGCATTGCCCCGTTGGTCATAGGGAAAAGGTTTTACCCTGCCGGCGGCATGGACAGCATTAAAACAGCACTTATAAAGGAGCTGCAGCAGCGCAATGTGAACATCGTACAGGACAAAGAGGTTAACTCCATAGATTACGAAAAATATTTCACCATAACCTTTGATCATGAGCAGTCCGTCCGATCCAGGAGCATTGTTTCGGAACCCCTCTATGAAAAGACCCTTTCACTGCTGCCATTCGATTATAGTAAAATTATCAAAAAACAGTTTTATGTCGATAATATATTTGTGGGGCTGCACCGTTCCTGCCTGCCGGAAATCTATGACCGCGTTAATAATGCGGTCATGGTCTCCGATTACAACCGGCCCCTTGCAAACGATAACATCATTTTTATAGATTCAAACCCGGTAAGCGATATAAAAAGGGCCAAGGACGAAATGGCCGCATTGACCATCACCATGCCCATAAAGGAAAACAGCATATCAAAGATCTCTTCAATAAGGCAGTCTGTTATCGAGCGCGTAAAATGGTTTATGCCGTTTTTTGACGAGTACGTGGAACATATATACTACACCGAACCGTCGATCCTGTGGAACAACACGGACGCACCGGTATACAGGAAAGGCATCATGCTGCTCAACGATGAGTTCATAAATATGTATACCTCGGACGAAAAATATGCATATATAAAAAAACTGGCAAAACGTCTTATATCAACCCTTTAAAGGAGGTTCTTATGTCCGGAAAAGAACTTACAAGGACCATAGAAATAAATGGCACAGTTGACAAGTGTTATAAAAAGATATGCCATTTTGAGAGCTATCCTGAGTGGCAATCAGCGGTAAAATCGGCAAAGGTTCTGAAAAAGGACAAGAACGGAAAGCCCAAGCATGTGGAATTCAAGATTTCCGTGCTCAGCAAGGAAATCAGGTATGTTCTTGATTATAAGTATGATGATAAAAAACACATGCTTGAGTGGGGCTATATCGAAGGTGATGTCAAAGACGTAAAGGGCAGCTATACGTTTGAAAAGATGGATAAAGACAAGACGCTCGCAACATTTACGGCATACGTTGACCCGGGGTTCTGGCTGCCTGAAACCATCATGAATGTACTGAACAATGTTTCCATGAAAAAATCCATGGAAGAGTTCAAAGATGCGGTCGAAGAAGGATAAGCATTCCGGATACATAATTGCATACACCACTGCCGAAAAGAGAGCCGACGCTGAAACCATGGCTGGAGCAATCATAGATGAAGGACTCGCGGCATGCGTGAACATAGTGCCGGGTCTGACATCCCTCTATAAGTGGAACGGGAAAAAGGTCAGGACAAAAGAATTCCTTTTAATCATAAAGACCCACAGACGCGCGCTGGCCATGCTTGAAAAGAAGCTCAAGGCGCTCAGCCCCTATGAATTGCCTGAATTTATATCAATAGATATTGTATACGGCAGTGATGATTATTTGCAGTGGATTTATAAAGCTGTAAAACCCCGTTAGAGGATTTCGTTCTCTAAACGGGTGGTGATGACAACTGATTGAAACCGGTGTTACGCAAACACTTTCCACAACTGCACGCTCGGTTATCTGCTTTCCCGTTATAACCGACATACATATAATGGATTCAAAATCTCCGATGAGGTTTTGCGACCTTGACGGCCATGGAGCCCCGCAGGGCAGTAAACCCGGTTATAAAGGGAGCGGCCACGGCTTGTCCATCAATGCATCTGTTATTATAATTAATACCCTATGGATGAGATAAGGAAGATTTTAACAGAAAGCAAGACCATAGCAGTTGTAGGGTTGTCGCCGAAACAGGACAGACCGAGCTACAAGGTTGCAAGCTACCTTAAGTCAAAAGGATACAGGATCATACCCGTTAACCCCAATGCGGATCAGATCCTTGGCGAAAAATCCTATCCCGGCCTGGTCTCGATACCTGAGAAGATCGACGTGGTTGATATTTTCAGAAAATCCGGGGACGTGCCGCCTGTGGTAGATGAAGCGATAAAGGCCGGGGCAAAGGCAGTATGGATGCAGGAAGGCATCGTGAACGAGCCTGCTGCACAAAAGGCTCGCTCGGCCGGACTCATGGTCGTCATGGACCGCTGCATGCTCAAGGAACACAAAAAGCTCTAAGGACAGCTTATTCCTCGAGCGTTGAGATGTCTCCCTCGGGCATGCCGAGCTCCCGTGCCTTGAGAAGCCTGCGCATGATCTTCCCGCTGCGGGTCTTGGGCAGCGAGTCCACAAACTGTATCTCCTCGGGTTTTGCAATCGGACCAAGCTCCTTTGCGACATGCGATCTCAGCTCGTCCATGAGATCGTCCGAAGCACTGAAGCCCGTCCTCAGGACCACGAATACCTTTATTGCCGTGCCTTTTATTTCATGCGGCTTGCCTATTGCAGCCGCCTCTGCAACTGCAGGGTGGGATACAAGCGCACTCTCTATCTCCGCAGTACCCAGCCTGTAACCCGAGACCTTTATAACATCGTCCTGCCTGCCGATGATCCATATATACCCGTCTTCGTCCTTTTTCGCAGAATCGCCTGTTGTGTACACGTTCCCGGGTATCTTTTCCCAGTAAACCTTTTTATACCTTTCCGGGTCCCTGTAGATCGTCCTCAGCATGCCGGGCCAGGGCTTCTTTATGATCAACGATCCTTCCATGTTGGGCGATACAGGCCTGCCCTTTTCATCAACGACATCGGCTACTATACCGAAGAAGGGCTTTGCCGCGGAACCGGGTCTCAGGGGAGTCTCGGGCAGGGGCGTGATCATAAAACCTCCTGTTTCCGTCTGCCACCATGTATCCATGATCGGACATTTTTCCTTGCCTATGACCCTGTAATACCACCTCCATGCCTCCGGGTTTATGGGTTCTCCGACAGTACCGAGCAGGCGCAGGGAAGAAAGGTCACGCCTGTTGACCCACAGTTCCCCGAACCGCATCA
Organism: bacterium; assembly: GCA_021789095.1. GTDB lineage: Bacteria > JAMCPX01 > JAMCPX01 > JAMCPX01 > JAMCPX01 > JAJYJX01. The sequence continues at coordinate 1,723 of JAJYJX010000104.1, read as the reverse complement.
GGCTTCTTATGCCTGTGGGGGTCGTGTAAAGGACGTTCACACCGTATTTTTCCACGATCGACCACCACCTGTCAGGGTAAGGGTATGTAGGTGAACCCTCGTACATTATGCTTGTAGTGCCGAGCATAAGCGGTGCATAAACAATATAGCTGTGCCCTGTTACCCACCCCGGATCTGCAGTACACCACCACCGGTCTTCTTCTTTAATATCAAAAACGTATTTCATGGTTGCATAGATATAGGTCATGTATCCGCCTATGGTATGGACGACCCCCTTGGGTGCGCCTGTTGTTCCGGACGTGTAAAGGATATAAAGGGGATCTTCAGCATCCATCACCTCTGTCTCACACTTCGGGGAGGCAATCGGCAGATTCATCAGATCGTGGTACCAGTAATCCCTGCCTGATTCCATATTGATATCATGACCGATCCTTTTTACGACGATGACCGTCTCCACACTGGGCGACCTCTTGACTGCCTCGTCCGTTATCGATTTCAACTGCACGATCTTGTTGTTCATATAACCGCCGTCGGCGGTTATGACCACTTTGGACGCAGAATCGATTATCCTCGCATGAAGTGCCTCAACGCTGAATCCGCCGTAGACAACGCTGTGGATCGCGCCGATCTTCGCTGTCGCCAGCATGGCTATCACCTGCTCGGGTATCCTCGGCATGTATATGGTTACCCTGTCGCCTTTTTTAATACCCGCAGCTTTAAGGACATTTGCAAATTTGCTTACCTCCCTGTTAAGGGCATAGTAGCTTAGTGTCTTTGTCTCGTTGTTTTCACCCTCCCATATAATGGCGATCTTGTTCCTCCTGAACGTGGTAAGGTGCCGGTCTACGGCGTTTGCGACGATGTTTGTTTTCCCGTCTACAAACCATTTCGCAAACGGATACTTCCACTCAAGGACCTTTTTCCACGGCTTGTACCAGTTGAGTTCCTTTGCAATCCCTGCCCAGAATGCCTCGGGGTTCTTTATGGACTGCTGGTAAAGCTTTTCATATCCCCGTATATTCGCCTTATCCAGAATCCCTTTGGACGGATTATAAACATCCTTGTTCTTATTGTCCGATACCGTCATAAACCCTCCTTTGAAAATATGCTATCAAGCAGTCCCCCATGTCCGTTTACACGACGATATTCATAAATAAAGCAGATTCAGGTTATGAGTCAACAGGGCAATCAATTGTCTTTTGTCGTTGTTTCATTAACTTGGTATCAGATAATTGTTCCGTCTGCATTTATAAATCCAATATGCAAAGCATGGATTATCCCATAACTATTGTATTGGTAAATTACCCCGATGGGTTCAAGGACTACAATTTCAGTATCTTTTAAACGGAAAACAGGACCGCCGCTGAATCCGGCAAACTTAGTAAGTTCTGATAATTCTCTGTAACCAATCAATTTGACCCAATCCTCTCCGCTCAATCCTATACTGAAATGCCTGGGCGATGAATCATGGACTGTTTCTATTATCGGTACAGATTCAATCCTGATCTCTCCTGTTCTGGGTTCTCCACGGTAAATCTGGGGATATCCAGCAAACACCACAGTTTCATTGTTTTTAGCATCAGGGGGCGGCCAACTTGTGCAGTCACAGCATCGTTTGCCCAAGGTATGCAAGTCTTCATTTTCTATTTGCATTGTCGCTATGTCCCTTTTGTCACCTTCTGCTATCAATCTGATCTCTATATCTAATGGGATTGAGCCGAGT
>JAJYJX010000103.1 GCA_021789095.1 bacterium | reverse complement strand
CGTCGCCTGATTCTATAAGCACCCGCACGGAAGCCGCAGTTCCCTCACCGGACGAAATGACCCTGACCTTAAAGTCAAGCAATTGTATGTTCTCCAGTTCCGGATAGAATTTTTCAAGGGCCTTTCTCAGGGCATTGTCCAGTGCGTTTACAGGTCCGTTTCCCATTGCGGCAGTATGTTCAAGCTTGCCGTCCACCTCCAGCATAATGGTTGCCTCTGCTATCGGAGGTTCGTCTTCCTTTCTCTTCTCGTCTATGACCCTGAATCCCACAAGCTTGAAAAATTTTTTGTGCCGGTGCAGAGACTTGTTTATGAGCAGTTCAAAGGATGCCTCTGCCCCCTCGTATTCATAGCCCTTATTCTCAAGCTCTTTTATCGCCTTGACAATGCGAGAGGCGTCCTCGTCATTTTCAAACTTTATCCCGAGTTCCTGTGACTTCATTAACACGTTTGCCCTGCCGGACAGATCAGAAACCAATATCCGTCTCTTGTTGCCTACCAGCGAAGGATCTATGTGCTCGTACGTTTTCGGGTTCTTTACAATGGCACTGACATGCACGCCTGCCTTATGTGCGAAGGCGCTGTCGCCTACATAAGGCAGGTACTGATTTGGAGGCAGGTTTGCAAGTTCATCAACAAGCCTTGAAACCTTCCTGAGCCTCTTGAGGTTAGGGCCGAGCGCATTGTAACCCATTTTTAATGCAAGCGTTGGTATGATCGAGCACAGGTTTGCATTTCCGCAGCGCTCGCCGTACCCGTTGATCGTTCCCTGTACGTGGTTGATTCCGTGCCGAACGGCAAGGATTGTTCCCGAAACAGCGGTATCCGAATCGTTGTGCAGGTGGACTCCGAGTTTGTCAGCTTTTATGAAATGTTTTACGTCCTCTATGATTGTTTCAAGTTCCCACGGCATCGTACCGCCGTTTGTGTCACAAAGCACTATCCTGTCGGTACCTCCCTGCTGTGCTGATAACAGTGTTTTGATCGCATATCCCTTGTTGTTCTTGTATCCGTCAAAGAAGTGTTCGGCATCGTAAACAACTCCGTCCATGTGCTTTTTCAGGAACTGTACAGAATCGAATATCAGTTCGACGTTCTCCTCCAGGGATATGCGCAGGGCTTCCCTTACATGCAAGTCCCAGCTTTTCCCGAAGATGGTGGCATATCGTACGCCTGACTCTACTATTGCTTTAAGGTTTTGATCGGCGTCTGCACGTGTGCCCTTTTTCCTTGTGCTCCCGAATGCCGTCAATCTTGTTTTCTTTATTTTGATCTTTGAAGCCTTTTTAAAAAAGTCGACGTCCCTCGGATTTGAACCCGGCCAGCCGCCTTCAACATAATCAAAGCCTATATCATCGAGTGCTCTGAGTATCCTGAGCTTGTCTTCCACCGAGAAGTTCACCCGTTCAGACTGCGAGCCGTCCCTCAGGACAGTGTCATAGATCTCGATTTTTTTTAAAGCCATGGAGAGTCCCCGGGCAGGATCACTTTGCCTTGTCCAGTCCAAATGCCTCGTGCAGCACCCTTACTGCAAGCTCTGTGTACTTTGCCTCTATTACGCACGATATTTTTATCTCGGACGTGCTTATCATCACGATGTTTATGTTCTCCTTTGCAAGGGATGAAAACATTTTCTGCGCAACACCTGCATGGCTTCTCATGCCGGCGCCTATGATTGAAACTTTGGCGATGCTCTGATCCGATATTACGTTTTGTGCATCGATCTCTTTCGCAATGTCTTTTACTATCTCGATCGCGCGCTTGAAGTCACTCTTTGCCACAGTGAATGTCAGGTCTGTGTTGCCCTCTGTACTTATATTCTGGACGATCATGTCCACGTTGATGTTTGCATCCGTCAAAGGTTTAAAGAGCTTTGCTGCAATACCCGGTTTATCGGGTATCTTTACCAGTGTAATTTTTGCCTCATTTTTGTCATACGCTATACCGGAAACAACTGCTTCTTCCATATCTTTATCCTCCGTTACCAATGTTCCTCCACTTTCCGTGAAGGTAGATTTTACCATTACAGGAACCTTGTACTTCATTGCAAATTCCACGGATCTCGTCTGCAGTACCTTTGCCCCGAGACTTGCCAGTTCGAGCATTTCCTCATAGGAGATCCTGTCGAGCCTTCTTGCCTCAGGCACTATATTCGGGTCCGTTGTGTATACACCGTCGACATCCGTGTATATGTCGCATACGTCGGCCTTCAACGCAGCAGCCAGTGCAACTGCCGTGGTGTCAGACCCGCCCCTGCCGAGCGTTGTGATATTTCCTTTCTCATCGATACCCTGGAAGCCGGCGACTACAACGATATAACCTTCTTTCAGCGCCTTCTTTATCCTGTCCTGTTCTATTTTTATTATACGGCTCTTTGAAAACGCAGAATCCGTTACTATGGGTATCTGAAAGCCCAGAAAAGACATGGCTTTGTAGCCCATTGCATTCAGGGCAATGGCTAACAGTCCGATCGTTACCTGCTCCCCTGTAGAAACAACAACATCGTACTCCCTTAAGTTTGGTATCTCCGCCGTCTTGTTGGTGTAATCAACAAGTTTGTTTGTTTCGCCTGCCATTGCGGATACAACCACTATAATGTCGTCACCTTTGTCCTTTGCCTTCGCCACCTTCCTAGCCACATTCTTAATCTTGTCTATGTCGCCAACAGATGTACCACCGAATTTTTTAACCACCAAAGCCATAATTCTTACCTCTCTTGAAATTTTTACTTTTCCCCAACCTTGCCATAAGTTCCTTTTTCCCTGTTATTCTTATCATTCTGCCCTGTTTTTCAATACCGAAGACTAAAAACAAATCAAGATAATTTGCAAGAGATTTAAACTTCTCCGGCCATTCAATTAACAGGAATCCGTTATCAAACTTCAGATCGTACAGGCCGGTCCTGACAAGTTCATCATCCGACCCTATCCTGTACAGATCGGCATGGAATATACGCAGCCCGTCGCCATACTCATTTATAATAGTAAATGTGGGGCTTGTTACTGCATCCCTGTTAATGCCATATGCCGTTACGAACCCCTTTACAAAGGTTGTTTTGCCTGCGCCAAGTTCTCCGGTAAGTCCAATGGATGTTCCGGGAGGCAGGGCCTTGGCAATAATTTTTGCAGTACGCATCATTTCAGCAGGGGTTTTAATAAACACCTCAGGCAGCTTGAACCATTGGGCCGGTCTGGACATAGTATTTAATACTTTGGTATTGCCTTGAATTTAAGTTTTTTGCCTTCATACTCCACCTTAAATTCGATGTCCCTGCACTTGTACTGGCTCAGGAGTTCCTTGCGTTTTGAGTCGAGAGTCTGTTTTATGGTGTCGTAAGGCGAAATCCTTGCCGATGGGTTCAATGAAGAGACAAGATTAACATAATCCCTGTACACCTGCCTGTAACTGTCTGTTCCGGCAGGTGTGCTCCCAGCCTGGGGTTCAGCTGTTTTTTTTGCTGATACTGCCTCAATCTGTCTCAACTTTTTATCCCAGTAGGTTTTAAGGGAAATAAACCTTGAGATTATATTTTCGTAGGTAAATTTCTGATTCACTTTTATAAAGTGGACCTTGCTTAATTTCAGTATAAGCCTTTCCACGTCTTCCCTTTTTCTTACAGGTTCTAATTTTATATCCTTCGTAAAGTATCTGTCATAATCGAACTTCAGGTCCCTTATCCTGGCTTCGAGAAGGCTCAACAGTGAATCAGCATTTTCTTCATCAGCCATACAAAACATCCTTTCCTTGCAGAATCGAAATAAATCTTCTTGACTTACATGTTCTATCTGGTATTAACGCAAATATCTCATAATGTAAAGGAGGGTTTATGACGAAGGCGGATTTGGTAAAGAAACTGGCCGATGAGGCAGAGATTTCAAAGGCAAAGGCAGAGCAGGTTTTAAACGCATTTGTCAGTCATGTTACGGCATTATTAAAGAAAGGCGACAAGTTAACATTAACCGGTTTTGGTACATTCAATGTTGCAAAAAGGGCGGCACGGGAAGGCATCAATCCGCAGACAAAAGCAAAGATAAAGATACCGGCAAGAAGAGTTCCAAAGTTCAAAGCGGGCAGTGAACTAAAAAAAGCAGTTGCAAAATAACCGCATTATTTGTGATGGGAGCGGCCCCCATCACGTTTTTGTTCTTTAAATCATGAGTGATGAGATTATTTTCTTCATTAAAAAGAGAGGGGTTCAGCTATGAAGAGCAATTAGCGCAGTGGGCAATAAAAGCCCGGTATCTGACCTATCCGGTAGCTGTACTTCTCTTTTTATTCTTTTTCAGGAATCGGCATGAAATCTATATTTATTTCGTAATTGCCGTTCTTATCCCTTTCATAATCAACGGCATAGTTGATTATCTCTACAGGTTTGACAAAGCCAGATATGCAATTGAAGTAACCATGGCGGTATTCGACGCTCTGATTACTTCTTACGCCGTTTTCCTGACCGGCGGGTTCCGCAGTTCGTTCTTTTTCTTCTTTATAGTGCAGTTATTGGGTGTTGGCTTGTTGAGCAATGTAGGACTTACGGCCATATTCATGTTCATAGATATATTACTCTATTCTCTTGCATCCGATCTTAACATCCTGCTGCGTAAAGGCAAGTTTATATTCGTAAATCAGGACATAACGCACGCTATCATGCAGGCCCAACCTATAAGAATTGATTTTATAGTTATAAATGTGGCCGTGTTTACCCTGATTGTTGTAATCCTCACATTTGTTAATTACAGGTTTAATATCATCACGGAAAAGCTCTCTTCCAACAGGAAGAAGCTGGATTTCTTGTTAACCATGGCGGATAAATTCAGGAAACTCGAGCCGATTGACAGCTTTTTGAAAGGAACAATAAAGATGATCAGCGATACTCTCGGGTATCCTTACAATGCCATTGTTTTGCTGAACAGTAATAAAACAGAGCTGGGCATAAGTTCACATAATCCAAGGAACCGTGCGGGACATGAATCACTGGAGCGGATAAATGCTTTACTCGGGTTTGATTTAAAGAACATCAGGCTCCCTATGAGCAGCGAACATAACATCGCGGTAAGGGCTTTGAAAGAGATGGCGACGCTTGTAACCCATGATGAAAGGGAGGTTCTGGCGGATGTTATACCGGCTGTATCAGCGGAGAGTGCAACAGAGATCCAGAAAATTACAGGCAATAATACGTTTATCCTTGTACCGATTATTGTGCTTGGTGAAGTTATAGGAGTTCTTGAAGTAGAATCTCCCTCGGAGAATGTGGATCCGGAAGATATAGAATTGCTTGAAAGATTTGTATCCCAGATAGGCATAAGCATTGTAAACAACAGGCATTACACTGAAACGCTCAATCAGAAAAAAGATATAGAGAGACATTACCAGGACATGAACGATGTACTGAGTGAGCTTCAGCTGTCTTATTCTAAACTTGAAAGCTTTACATCGGAGCTGGAGATCTCAAAAAATAAATTGGAAGAGATGAAGAGCATTCTGTACCATACGGACAAACTTGCAAATATCGGCCAGGTTATAGCAAGCATCACACACCAGTTCAGCAGCCCGATTGTGGCAATAACAGGCCAGGTGGAATTACTTATTAAAGAATTAAGCGACAGGGGTGTTGATATTAACAAGGAAAGACTGGAAAAGATCAAGCTGAGTATCAACAAATTGAATGATTCTGTAAGAAAGCTGATGCAGTCGGTGAGGCAGACAAAATCTGAGTTCAGAAATGTTGACATAAATGGTATAATTGCCTCCGTTGCCGCATTATGGGAGTATGAGCTGAGGGTGGTTGATATTAAGCTTGTAACAAGACCGGCTCAGGATTTACCTTTGATAGATTGTGTACCGGATGCAATAGAACAGTTGCTCGTCAATCTTATTTCAAATGCAAAGGACGCCATGGAGCATAGAAAGGGCCAGATAACCGTTGCAACAAGACTGTTTGACAAGGGGAACATAGAGATCGAGGTGATAGATGAGGGCATTGGTATACCGGACGACCATCTGGACAAGATATTCAACCCATTTTTTACCACCAAGCCTGCCGGTAAAGGTACGGGGCTTGGCATGGTTATAGTGATGAATGCTGTCGAAGAACACAACGGCAGGCTTATGGTTAAAAGTGAGTTGAATAAAGGAACAAAATTTACTATAATACTTCCCATGAAACATCGTGATGATTATGGCGATACAAGAGAATAATACAAGGCAGATTCATATACTTGTTGTTGATGATGAAAGTTCTATACGTGAACTTCTGGAAGAATATCTTTCACTCGAGGGATACAGGGTCGATACGGCAAAGGACGGCGTTGATGCCTATGAATACCTTAAGAAATACTATTACGATATAGTTCTTACTGATCTGGAGATGCCCGGCATGAACGGCATAGAACTGCTTGAAAAAGCCAACAGGGAGGGCATGAACCATAGATTTATCGTGCTTACCGGTTTTGGCACTGTCGAAACTGCTATCACTGCATTAAAACTCGGTGCTGTTGATTATATTCTTAAGCCGTTCAAACTCGAAGAACTGGGATTCATTATCAGCAAGGCCGTGCAGAGGAGAAGACTCGAGGAGGAAAACATACAATTGAAAGAGGCGGTCTCTCTTTATCAGATCAGCGAAGCAATGATCCTGAACAACGATGTAAGGACTGTTATTGAACTGATACTGGAAAAGGCATTGAACGAACTGGACGCAGACGCGGTCGTTATCTCCTTAAAGGAGACAATCTCATCACCTATGATAACAAGGATGTCTAAATCGACCATGGAGATAACCATGGATGATATAGAATATACATTTGACAAGGAAAAGATCTTCAGGCTGCTGGAAAAGGATCGCTATCTGCTCCTGAGCGGAAAGCAGATAGATAATGTAAGAAGCGCTCATAATCCGGCCGTGGATATCAAAGCATACCTGTCAATTGCAATCGGCCTTGCGGACAGGTTTTACGGTTCATTCTGTGTATTAAAGCTCAGAAACAACATATCGTTCACCGATGCGCAAAGAAAGCTTGCGACCATATTTGCGGAAAGGATAACATCCCTGCTCGAGGTGAAGCGTTCCGATGAGGGCCTGAAGATCGCCATCATAGAATCCATAGAATCGCTTATAAAGGCCCTTGAGGCCAAAGAGCCTTACACAAAGGGCCATTCAGAGCGGGTTTCTGAATATGCCCATATGCTGGCTGAGAGAATAGGGCTTGACGAGAAATCCGTGTTAAATATAACCCAGGCAGGAAGACTTCATGACATCGGGAAAATAGGAATAAGGTACGACGCACTTACGAAGAAAGACGGGCTTGACAGGGAAGAATATGAGCAGTTTAAACTGCATCCTGTTATAGGGGCAAATATACTCAGACCAATGTCTTTCCTGGCAGATATAATACCTTTTATTTTATATCACCATGAAAGATATGATGGTACCGGTTATCCGGCAGGCATTTCAGGGGAAAATATCCCTTTCGGTGCAAGGATACTCGCTCTCTGCGACAGCTTCGATGTTATGACATCGGACAGGCCTTACAGGACATCGTTGCCAACAGAGAAGGTGATATCAGAACTTGAGCAGAACAAGGGTACGCAGTTCGATCCTGAACTTGTCGATAAAATGCTCCTCCTTGTAAAAGAGGGCCGGATACCAATTAAAAACTCCGAAAGATAGACAAATGCCCGTAACAGGTATTTCCATGCTGGATAATGTTCTTGTTGGGGAGTGCACTGATAAGGTCAACAGAACCGGTGTAAGCGTAATATATTTCGAGGGGGGCGCGGTTGCCGGCGTATATAAGTACGGGAGTGCAACAAGTACAAGACAGATAGATTCTCTTGAAGCATCGCATACCGTATCAAGGATCGATGCTATTACACTTTCCGGAGGCAGTGCATTCGGACTGGATGCCGGTTGCGGTGTTATGAGGTGGTTGAAGGAGAACGGCAAAGGCACAGATGTACGCGGCATAAGAATACCGGTAGTTCCAACCGCGGCGATCTTTGATTTGAGGTTCTCTACAGGTTTAACACCTGATTGCACTATGAGCTACAGGGCGTGCAGCGCATTATCAAAGGATGTTCATGAAGGTTCTGAAGGTGCAGGTACCGGTGCAACGGTAGGCAAGATCAACGGTATGGAAAGCGCCATGAAAGGCGGTGTTGGAACAACATATGATAAGCTTTCAAACGGTACGGGGATCGGTGTTTATGTCGTTGTAAACGCATTCGGCGATATCATGGATAAAAACAGAAAGATCGTCGCCGGTGCAAGGAAAGAGAAGTCCTCGAAGGAATTCATTGATACCTCTGGTTTTATAACCGGACATACTGCAGATAGTAAAATACCGCAGATCCCTGAGAACACAACGCTGTGCATTGTGGCCACAGATGCAAAGTTCGACAAGTCATCTCTTATCACGATAGCAAGGATGGCTTCGGCAGGTATTGCAAGGGCGATATCGCCTGCGGGTTCCAGTTTTGACGGTGATCTTGTTTTTGCAGTATCGTGCGGCAGCAAAAGCGAACTGATCGATATTGTGGGAGATGTATCTTCCCGCCTCGTGGAAGAGGCCATAAAAAGGGCGGTAATGCACGCGGATGGCCTGGGGGTACTTCCGTCGTACAGTGATCTGAAGAAAAAAGGATAGAATATGCTGAAGGACAGAATAGATGCATTGAAATTACTTCTGAAGGATGACAATGAACAAGTCAGGCATGCCGCATCACATGCGATTGAGGCGATAAGTATAAGGAACGAACTTGATAAATTCGGGGAAGCACTTTCAAGTGAGGATATTCTTGCACGATCGAGGGCCGTTTTCGGGCTGGCAGATTTTGATGATCAAAAGGCGTTGGAATATCTCGCAATGGCCACTGCAGACAGGGAAGCCAGCATAAGGGCGCACGCAGTCCGCATACTTGGAGAGAAAAAAGCTGTAAAGTATATCGAGGTTATTGCAAAGCGCATATCCGATCCGGAAACGACTGTGCGGATAGAGGCAATAAGGGCTATAGGCAATATGGGTAATATCTCTTACCTCGCGCATTTACTGCAGCTGCTGAAAGACACAAACAACAGCATCGTCGTGGCAACGATCAGCGCAATAGGGAGCCTGAAAGATCCAAGGGCCGAAAAACCACTGATAGTGTTGCTGTCCCATCCTGCAGCTGAAATACGCAGCGCTTCTGCGGCAGCACTGGCAGAGCTTCAATAACTGACGGACGGGGTAAATTTTAATTCCTT
>JAJYJX010000102.1 GCA_021789095.1 bacterium | reverse complement strand
TTATGTTCGATCTGAGCAAGAACATAGACGCAGCTGCACAGGATGCCCAGGCTGCAATAGCCGCGGCATCACCGCAGCTGCCGCAGGGCATGCCGAGCCCTCCAACGTACCAAAAAGTAAACCCTGCCGACATGCCGATCGTTTATATAGCCCTTACATCAAAGACCCTGCCTCTTTACACGCTTGATTACTACGGTGAAACAATGATGGCAGAGCGCATATCCATGATTAACGGTGTTTCGCAGGTGCTTGTCTACGGCTCGCAAAAATACGCCGTCAGGGTACAGGTAAACCCGAAGACACTCGCGGGTATGGGTCTGGGCATAGATCAGGTAGCGAATGCGATACAGACATCCAATGTCGAACTGCCCACGGGCGTACTCGACGGGGAACACTCGGCATATACGATACAGGCCAGCGGCCAGCTTACGGATGCAAGTTTATACATGCCGTTGATAGTTTCTTATAACAATGGCAGTCCTGTGAGGATCAAGGACCTGGGCAGGGCGATCGACAGCGTTGAAAATGATAAGACAGCTGCATGGTATGTCAACAATAGCGAAAACCTGTTTAACAGGGCCATTGTTCTGGCAGTTGAAAGACAGCCCGGAAGCAATATTGTGGGTGTTGCGGATGCAGTGAAAAAACTCCTTCCGGAATTCAAAAGAGATCTGCCTGCAGCGGTTTCCATGCACTTATTATTCGATCGTTCCACTTCCATAAAAGAATCAATCAATGATGTAAAGACCACACTTATTATAGCTTTAATCCTTGTGGTCCTTGTAATCTTTGTATTTTTAAGGAATTTTTCAGCCACTATTATTCCAAGCCTGTCCCTGCCGTTGTCAATCTTTGGTACATTCGCGGTCATGTACCTGCTCGGGTATACGATAGACAACCTCTCCATGATGGCCCTTGTGCTGGCAATCGGTTTTGTCATCGATGATGCCATTGTTATGCTTGAGAATATCGTCAGGCACGTAGAAATGGGTGAAGCCCCTTTTGAAGCAGCTTTGAACGGCTCAAAGGAAATAGGCTTTACCATTCTGTCAATGACCTTATCACTCGCAGCCGTGTTTATACCCATAGTTTTTATGGGCGGTATTATCGGCAAATTGTTCCACGAGTTTGCGGTCACCATAGGTGTTGCAATACTTGTTTCAGGCTTTGTATCGCTTACACTGACCCCTATGCTGACAAGCAGATTTATTAAATCCATAGAAACTACAAAACAGGGCAAGTTTTATAAGCTGTCGGAACGTGCCTTCGATTCCATGCTGAATGCATATAAGACAAGCCTTCAGTGGGTCCTCATGCACAAAAGAAGTACAATGGTTTTTTCACTCATCATACTGATACTTACGGGGCTGCTGTTTGCAGTGGTACCAAAGGGGTTTATGCCAAGCGAGGATCTCGGCGAGATTTTCGGGATAACCGAGGCTGCGCAGGGTATATCGTTCAAATCCATGGTCAACCACCAGCTTGAAGTGGCAAACGTAGTAAAACAAAATCCGAATATAGACTCCTTTATGACAAGCTGCGGTGCAAGAGCTGGCATTACAGGCAGCAACTCGGGTGTTATATTCATGAGGTTAAAATCGAGATCAGAAAGAAAGCTGTCTCCGGAGCAGATCATACAACAATTGTATACCAAACTTGTGAACATTCCCGGGATCCGGATATTCCTTCAGAACCCCCCGCCGATACAGTTAAGCGGCAGGTTCACGAAAAGCCTTTACCAGTACACGCTTCAGGGCTCTAACACGGACGAACTGTACAAAAATGCGCAGATAATGGAAGCGAAGATGAAGGCATTGCCCGGGGTTATAGATGTCACATCCGATCTCGAGATTACAAACCCTCAGGTCAACCTTGTGATTAACAGGGACAAGGCATCAGAGCTCGGTGTCTCCGCATATCAGATAGAGGATGCACTTGCCGATGCCTACAGTTCCGAGCAGGTATCAACGATCTATGCACCGGACAACGAATACAAGGTCATACTGGAGCTTGAGCCAGAGTACCAGGAAGACCCGTCCGTATTGTCCATGCTGTACATCAGATCAACATCGGGCAGGCTTGTTCCCCTTGACAGCGTCGTAAGCATGGAGAAAACCGTCGGCCCCCTTCAGGTAAACCACACGGGCCAGCTGCCGTCCGTTACCATATCTTTCAATCTGCTGCCCGGCGTGTCCCTCGGCAATGCGGTTTCCGAGATTGACGGGCTTGCCCATAAGACCATACCCGTAAATATTATTACGAGCTTTCAGGGCACTGCCCAGGCGTTCGAATCGTCCATGAAAGGGCTGGGCATGCTGTTGATCATGACGATCCTTATTATCTATATGGTGCTCGGCATACTGTATGAAAGTTTTATACACCCGGTAACCATACTCTCTGCACTTCCTTTTGCGGGATTCGGCGCGTTATTGACGCTGTTGATCTTTCATGTGGATTTAAACATCTACTCATTCGTCGGCATCATTATGCTTGTAGGACTTGTGAAAAAGAATGGTATCATGATGGTTGACTTCGCAGTTGAAACAGAGCGTAAGGAAGGGAAAAACTCAACAGACTCCATCTATGAGGCATGTCTTATAAGGTTCAGGCCTATTATGATGACAACAGTGGCGGCAATTATAGGTACCTTGCCGGTAGCAATCGGACTTGGTGCAGGTGCGGGCTCACGCAAACCATTGGGTCTTGCCGTAGTCGGGGGATTAATATTTTCCCAGTTCCTGACCTTGTACATCACACCTGTTTTCTATATATACATGGATTCATTCAGCAAATGGGTACCGAATATTCTCCGTTTCAGGCGCCGCTCCATAACTCCCTGAACCATCAATCCCTTAACTTGAAAAATGCATTTGCAAACTTCCCTATTGCATTTTTCGGGTTAATCCTTGATAAAATAACTGTTGCCTGCAATAAGAAAATGGTATATAGAGAAAACAGACAAGGAGGTGCAGAAGTATGAAATTTTTTATCAAGGTTTGTTTGCTGTTTATTATAATCTCCCTTATTCCATCAGTAATATTTTCCGCAGAAGTCAGCCCGGCTGAAATTTCAACAATCTCTTCTTTGTTCAATATAAGGGACAGAAATGTGGCAAGAAACGTTGTTGAGATGCTGAAGGACAAATACGGAATAAAGGATGTTGCAAGGGAGAGAATAATCGATGTACTGGCAAAGAAATATAACACGACCGTGAAACAACTGCAGAAGATAGAACCGATTATGGACACCGTAGGCACACTTGCACCTGCAAACACGCCGTGGATCAGAGATTCAATAGAAACTGTTAACCCGTTTATTGCTTATGAATACGGCGGCGTAATAAATATGAAAACTTATGCCGGCGGGGTCATGGGGGAGGATGCGGATGTCTTGAAAAAGATGAACAAAGGCGAGCTCCTTTCATGCGGGTGCACTGCACAGGGGGTCACAGAAGCTGTACCTGAGCTTGCAGTCTTTACGCTTCCACTGCTTTTTAAGGACTATAAGCAGGTTGATTGTGTGTTAGACGGTTTAAGGAATGAAATAGACGCTGCATTCAGGAGACGCGGGTACATAGTGTCAGGGATTATTCACACAGGTTTCTTTTATATTTACACCAAGAACAGGGTTACCACACTGGCACAGCTCAGAAAGCAGAAGATAAATACATGGTTCGGGATAGTGGAAAAGACATACCTGAATGAACTCGGTATAAAGCCGATCCCGGTCAGCCCTGCGAATGTTGTTTCATCATTGCAGACAGGCGCTATAGATGCAACAACATCACCGCCCGGATGGTTGCTCGGTGTACAGGCATTTTTATATGTGAAGTATTTATTATCAACCCCTGTTTACTATTCGCCTGCTGCAATATTTATAGACAAAAAACAGATAGACAGCATTGCCAATAAATATCCTCCGGGATTTGTTAATGAAATTGTCGGGTCTTTGAATGATTTTATCAGGCTGTACGAGCCCGAGTGGCGCGATGATGTTGTCACTTTTAATGAAAAGAGCATCGATGCTTTTAAGGGGGAGGGACTTCAGGAGGTGAGTTTCAACGAGGCTGATATGAATACCATGAAGGCCGCGGCAGAAAGGACGAGGGAAAAGCTCACCGGAAAAATTTATTCCAGGGAATTGCTGAACAAGGTCATGCGAGAAATTAAAAAATGCAGTCAGTCCATAGCAGCAGGGCACAATGACTGACTCTATACAGGGCAATATCACGCGCGAGGTCCAGGGCAGTGTCTTCCTCATAGGCATCAACAGGCCCGAAAAACGCAATGCTTTTAGCTGGTCCATGCTCGCTGACTTTTGCAAGGCTTATACCGAATATGAGGAGAATCCGGACCTGCGCTGTGCCGTTGTTTTCGCACACGGAGACCATTTTACAGCAGGCCTTGATCTTGCCGATGTAGCGCCGCACATAGCGGCTGGCGAGAATCTTATTCCCCGGAGCGTTGTAGACCCCCTGGCACTTTACGGGAAATCACGATCCAAACCCCTGCTCTTTGCTGTAAAAGGATATTGCATGACCATCGGCATAGAGTGCATGCTTGCAGCCGATATCGTCATTGCTGCATCAAATTCCAGGTTCCTGCAAATAGAAATAAAGCGCGGCATCTTTCCCTTTGGCGGCGCAACCATACGCATGGTCCAGGCAGCAGGGTGGGGCAATGCAATGCGATACCTGCTTACAGGCGATGAGATCAGCGCCGGAGAAGCTTACCGCATGGGTCTTGTCCAGGAGGTTGTGGAACCGGGACGCGAACTCACCCGGGCCATTGAAATCGCAAAGACGGTTGCTGCACAGGCCCCGCTCGGGGTGCAGGCTACCATAGCCTCTGCGCGCACAGCAATAGAGCAGGGGTTCGGGGCAGCAGCAGCAGGCCTTATGCCAAAGGCTAATGAGCTTATAAAGACCGAGGACGCAAAAGAAGGCCTGCAATCAATGCTTGAACGCAGACCGGGCAATTTTAAAGGCAGATAGAACTAACGAAACACTACTCATACTTCTGCCCTGATCGTTGCGAACATATTAATAAGGAACATAAAAACCGATGCAGCCTCAAGTATGGAAAAGACAATGAATAACGCATCCGGCAGCGAATTTGCAGGCCCCCTTAATGGATAAGATACCGCCATGCCAATCAGCCCCATGTTAGCGGTTATGAGGTGCCACATTGCAAGGGGTTCGCTCCAGAGCTGCTTTCCCGAGAATCTCGGAAATATGTGATAGCTTACACCGAATATCATCATGGATATCCAGCCCAGGAGATTAAGATGGACATGTATGAACCTGAGACTGCCTGTCATGCCGGGATAAAAGACCATGCATATTCCGATCACGACCCCAATACCGAAGTATGCCAGGGAGCTTCTTATGAACCAGACTGTTATCCTGCTCATGGATTCCCGGTCTTCTTGTTCAGTTCTTCAAGTAGCGTATCGATGTCGACGTTTGCAGCCTTTGCGGATTCCTCAAGGGTCTTTGCACCGCCGCAGCATGAGTCAAGGTGAAACCTGTTAAAAACCTCGATGGACTTCGGAAAGAGCTTTATGGTCCTGTTTATGGTCATATCTTTTGTGATGTTATTTCTCTCCATATATCCCCTTTATAAATATAATATAGCAACTCTGCCTTGTTTATGTATGATGCAGATCATAGATAAATGGACAATGCTGCTTTATCTTTTTAGCCATGGATGTATTCGGTTTAAAGTTAGAAGGGAAATTTTCGGGTGAAAGGGTAAACACGGAGCTTGTGTATGATTCGGACAATGCAAGGATCGTACTTTTCTACCTCAATGCAGGCCAGGAAGTAGAACCGCATGTAAGCACTTCTTCCGTTTCCATACTTGTAATGAAAGGCTCGGGAAAGTGGATCGGCAGTAAAGAAAAGGATTTCATGGAAGGCGATCTCTGTTGTTATGAACCCGAAGAGCCGCATGGTTTTGCTGCAAAAGAACAGAGCGTGCTCCTTGCATTTATAACGCCGTCGCCGCAGTAGCCTGTTGTAGATTATTTAAGCTCAATTGCAGGAACCGGGTCGTCCAACTTGCTTATATCGGTGACGTGCTCGATCCTTCCGTCCCTGGTGAGGAAAACGACCTCTTTTATTTGTGCGTTCTGGATCATGCGCCTGCACAGAAGGCACGGCCTGCCGTCGGCAAACCCGGTTTCCTCGACCTCGGTCCCGGCAATGTAGATCGTAGCGTCTTTCATCCTGTCGGGTGCGCCGTTTATGATCGCATTTTGCTCGGCGTGTACGCCCTCGCACAGTTCATAGCGTTCGCCGGGAGGGACATTAAGCTCCTTTCGTTTGCACACATCTATGTCGGAGCAGTTCGTCATGCCCTTGGGTGAGCCGTTATAGCCTGTGCTTATAATGACGTTGTCCTTGGCGATCACAGAGCCGTACTTCCTTCTTATGCATGTAGAACGTGATGAAACGACCTTTGCGATCTCTATGAAATACCTGTCCCACGGCGGCCTTTCAAAGGCCTTTTTGTTTTCCTGATAGCCCATTATGGAAGAATATTCATCATATTATAAGATACCTGTCAATGTTATGGTATGGAGCATACGTACCTGGATAACCCGAAATATTCCTGCCGGTTTACGCATCCATGAACATTTATACTTTACAGAGGGAGTATTCTCTTATCCTTAACCCTTGCCCTATATTAGATAATAAATATATCATCGCATATCTTGAGATTATATGCGTTTGTATAACTGTCCTTTGCAAGATGGACCAGACCGGAACCGACCGCGTCATTACCCATTGCACTTTTTCTGTATTCTATCCCGTTCAATGCCCCGTAATGTGCACGGGTGTCCAGATTGGGACTTGTTTGCAACAAGATCAATGCGTCTTACCCGTAATTCTGTCTAGTTGTGCTATTGCAGCAAGATAACTGTATTGGGCCTTTATATAGCTAAGCTGTGCCTCAATGCATTGATCTGCTTCGCCATAGCTTTACTCTCGCTCCTCTGTTCTCTTCATTTGAAAACGAACCCTATATAAATTAAAAATTGTACATAATTCCGTAACTTAATGAACCATAATCGGCCCCGCGCTTTCTACCTTCCGGAATAGAAAAATCATAGTTACACAAAGAAACGCGAGGATACTATACCAATGGAAACAATCAACATACGCAAGAAGAACGGACTGGCGCAATAATTCCCCATAAAGCAAACCATTTGCTATACCGGGATATGCCTTTATTGCCTGCTGGTATAAGGGGTTAAAAGATGTCAACTGGCCTACGAGAACCGTCTGATGTAACTGCGCCATGCGGGCAAGCATTGTCGTCGTAATTGCAATGCCGAAGCTTCCGCCGATATTTCTCGTCAAGTTAAAAAGCCCGGATCCATTTCCCATGTCCTTGGCAGCCAGCGTTCCTAATGCCGTTATTGACAGCGGTATAAAAACAGTCATTGTGCCGATACCGAGAACAAATAACGGGATTACCATTGAATTAATGGCAACCTGTAAGTTGATATTACCAAGCATGAAGCTTGCAGTCCCGATTAAAATTAAACCAAACAGCATCAAAACTCTATTATCAAAGTATTTATTGCTGCCTGCCACCAGTATTGTCCCCAGTAAAGCCCCTACGACGAGAGGCAACAATATAAAGCCGCTTAAAAGGGCGGTATACCGCATCATTGTCTGATAAAAAAGCGGCACAAGTGCCATTGTCCCGTACATAATAGCGCCAATCATAAAAGCAACAATCATGCCGCCGACAAGATTTCTGTCTTTCAGAACATACAGATCAACCACGGGATGCTCCGTACGCAATTCCCAAAAAACAAAAGCAAGAAGCGAGACAAAAACCAGTACAGATGTCCAGCGTAACCACGGCGCCTGAAACCAATCCGCCTCCTGACCTTTATCCAGAATGACCTGTAACGCACCCAGGCCGATGGCCATCAATGCGAATCCGTAATAATCAATTCTGTTCCCGATCTTCCGGATATAGGGAGGGTCTTCCACGAGCATCTTTATCATCAGAAAGGCGGCTATTCCGAAGGGCAGATTAATGAAGAAAATCCACCGCCAGGAAAAGTTGTCCGTAATCCAGCCTCCCAGGATGGGTCCTATGATCGGTGCTGCAATAACCCCTATACCAAATACTGCCATGGCTGTAGTACGCTTTTCCCTGGGAAAACTTTCCATCAATATTGCCTGAGAAAATGGCTGAAGAGAGCCTCCTCCCACGCCCTGGAGCACCCGGAACAAAACCAATTGTCCGAGACTCGCTGCTACGCCGCACAACATGGAAGACAGGGTAAACAAAGCTATGCTTATAAGGAGCACTCTTTTACGTCCCCAAAGACTTCCGAACCATGCAGAAGCGGGCAGGACAATAGCATTGGAGACAATATAGCTTGTTAAAACCCATGTGCCTTCCTGGGGAGTTGCGGATAAAGTTCCCGCTATATGCGGTACCGCAACGTTCGCAACGGAAGTGTCCAAAACCTCCAGCGTTGTGGCCAGCATGATCGCGACGGCAATCAGCCATGGGTTGCTGCTCGGCCGCCATTCTTCAGCATAACTCATGTTATCTGCTTTTACCATCACCGGATCTTTATTTCGGTACTCGCGGACATTCCTATGCTAAAATCGTATTTTTTTTCAGGCTGTCCATCAAGAATAATTTTTACCGGTATACGCTGAACTATCTTCACGAAACTTCCTGTGGCGTTTTCAGGGGGAAACATGCTGAATGCAGCACCGGTACCGCGCTGAATGCTGTTCACCCGGCCTTCAAAGATCTTGTCTGGATATGCATCGATCTGAATTTTGACTTTCTGTCCCGGCCGCACATTTTTAAGTTTTGTTTCTTTGTAATTGGCAACTACCCACATATCGCTTGAAACAACCGCCATAAGTGCCTGTCCGGGCATCACCTGATTGCCGACCTCAACGGATTTTTCGGCCACATAGCCGTCGGAAGGAGCATATATCTTTGTGTATCCGAGGTTAAGGCGTGCAATTTTAAGCTGCACTTCAGCAGCCTCAACCTGGGCTTGTGCTACTTTATAAGCAGTAAGGATATCCTCGTACTTCGCTTGTGAAATCGCTTGTTTCTTGGAGAGGGTTTCTGCGCGGTCTTTATTGCGTAAGGCTTGATCCAATAAACTCTTATGTATATCCAAATTTGCCTGTGCCCCATTAACCTGCAACTCATAATCTACAGGGTCAATTTCAAGGAGGAGCTCGTTTTTTTTGACTTTCTGATTATCC
>JAJYJX010000101.1 GCA_021789095.1 bacterium | reverse complement strand
CAGAACAAGCATGGTCAGCGCCCGTGCCTGTTCGTCCGTAAACCCGAAATTGGGCATTATGCTGCCCTTGGTCACGCCCGCAGGGTCTTTAAAATGCAGGTAAAGCCAGTTGAATGCGGTCTTGGGACCTTCTTTGACATTTGTAAAATCAAACAACTCGGGATTTTTATCACCTTCATAGGTAAGATCCGGCCCCAGCCTGCCGCCCTGGCCGTTTATTATATGGCATGCTGTACAATTCTTTCCGTTGATCAGTTCTTTTGCCTGATTTGTGTAATCCATCCACCCTATATTCCGGTTGTCCCTGTGACAGGTATCGCAGTTTATTTCCATGATATGCCCGGGGTGCTCCAATCCGTACTCTTCACCAAGCTTCCTGTCCAGGAGCGGTTCGTCCCAGTGTTCAACAAGGCCGTGCGCGGCTTTTACCTCTGTTGCATACCCCTGGCCTCCGTGGCATATCGTACAACCGAATTGCGAAAATTTATGGTACTTCATGAATGGCAGGTCAGGATGCGTGGTGAAGGGCTCTTTCGCTTTTTCCATGCCGGGTATATCATATCCCTGATGGCAGGTTATGCACCTGTCGACGCGGTTTAATGAGGGAATATATATCTGCAGGATCCCCGTATCAACCGTGTTCGCCCTCTGCTGTCCGACAGTCAAACTTGCCTGTTCCCTGAATTCCCTCTGGAAGGTTTTCCATTCCTGATGCCCTGACCTGTAGATCAATAGTGCAGTAAACAAAAATAATAATCCGCTTCCTATAAACAGTATTACCGGGTCTTTTTTAAACATCTGCTCCCCTTCCCAATTTACAGCCGTGTCGGCATTTTCGGCCAGCTCTGCCAGGGCATGTAAATGTGCCAGTAAGGCCCTCGCATTACCGCGCCAACATAGATCAGGACTACAATAACAACACAGATGAACAGGAACACCGTGTTCTGCAGCCTCCTCGCTTTATGGAACCATACACCGATTGCTTCATCCGGGCTTTTGTCAAGGAGCGGCCATACTACCGCAAGCAGGAGCAAAAGGCTTGGAATGACTATCCCGCCCACGAATCCGCCGCTTATGGTGAAACTGCCGAACCTTACCGTAGTGTCTGCAACCAGCTCCTGAAGCCACAGGAAATACCACGGCGCTTTTGCAGGGTTCGGCGTCCACATAAGGCTTGCAGGCTGCTCAAGGGGCGCCTTTACGAGGAATGTAAGCCCCATAGTTACGGCAGTAACGAGTATAAAGATCGCGAGGATCCTGCGGGTAAGGTAAGGCGAAGAACTTCCAGAGCTGCCGCGGACCCTGTACTGCGTTATTGTGGGCGTAATGCCCGTTACTATGCCCATGAGACTGTATGTTTTCCCTTTTGATACAACCTTGCCCTGCGTAACCCTCTCAATGCCGAGTGCCTCAACACCCGCCATGCCGCCATCCTTTCTTATCCTCCACATGTGCCACATAATAAGTAAAAACAGTATCACCGGCAAAAAGAACACATGTGCGACATACCACCGTATAAGAGTATTCTGATCTATGATCGTTCCGCCTATCAGCAGTTTGCTTACGAGCTTTCCCACAACAGGGGCAGACAGTGCTATGTTGTCCCCGATGGTTATGGCCCAGAGCGCAAGCTGGTCCCAGGGAAGCAGGTATCCGGTGTATGACAGCATCATGGTTGACAGCAGCAATGCAAGGCCTATCCACCAGTTCAGCGGCCTGTAGCTGCCCACGACCTTTTCACTGTACTTGTACGCGCCGGTCAGGAAGACCCTCACCATATGTAAAAAAACGGTTGCAACCATGAGCTGTGCCGCGAGTCTGTGCAGGTCCCTGATAAACCATCCGTATGAAACCGCAAATTGAAGGTCTTTAATGCTCCAGTAAGCCCTTTCCACCGATGGCACGTACAGGAACATCAGTATAAGCCCTGTTACGGTGAGTATGGTAAACTCGGTCATGATGATGATCCCGAGTGCAAGGGAATAACTTATTGAAGCGCTCTTTGTCGTGACCTTTGCCGGGAACCAGTGCAAAAGGAAATTCCTTGCTGTTGCGTCAGATGCCTCCCTCTCTGTGGCAGGGTTGTATGTCCATGTCAGCTTCCTTATAAAAGCTTTCATCTTTTCTTTCATATTTGACCCCTCATACCTTCAGTCTGAAATCGTGGTCTACATGGGTATTCGTATCGACCACCATCTGTCCGTCAGGTGCAGTATACATTCTATACCAGGGGAGCGGCTTGGGGGCCGGACCCGCATAGACATTACCGTTCTCCCTGTACTTTGATCCGTGACAGGGACAGTGAAATTCGTACGTTTCTGAAACCGCCGTGCCGGAATGTGACTCATATTCCTTCGGAGGAGAATACTGGGCAAGATTAACAGTGCATCCGAGGTGCGTGCATATTGCAGAGATGCAGTGAAATCTGTCATCGTTTCTTATTATAAACAGCCTGTGTTCGGGTAAAAACCTCACACCCTCGGGAAAATCGGACGGCATGCCGACCTTGAACTTTGTAGGCGGTTCATACAGCACTCTGGGAAACAGCGATTTCAATGCAGCAAAACCCTGCAGCAGGAATCCGCCGGCAATAAAAAGCCCGCTGAGATACGACAAAAAACGCCGTCTCGAAATCTGTGTTTGAATGTCCCTTCCTTCCTTATTGTTGTCCGCCATTTGCAAATTCCTCCTTAACTATAATCCTTTCCATCATCATGGCACCGGTCGGACAGATGGCGGCGCACAGTCCGCACCTGATGCACTTCTCGTCATCCTTTACCAGCACAGTAACAGGTTCATTCTTTTTGTATCCTAAAGTATGGTAAATATTTTCTCTGTCTTCCACGCTTAAATCCACCTCTTCAAGCGGGACAAATGCAAAGCAGTCCTCGGGACAAACGTCCGAGCACCTGCCGCACAAAATGCACGGGTCTGAATTATAAACAGGACTTGTGTGACACTGCAGGCATCGTGCGCCCTGGATCACTGCCTCCTCCTCTGTGTAAGACTGCTCTACCTCCTGGAGACCAATCCTTCTTTCAGGTTCAAGCAGGGCCGGTGTTTTCCTGGCATAGACATCGTAATCTTCCGGCATGCTGTAATGGTCTGACTGCAGGACGTCTACATTGACCCTGTACCTGAGTTTCCTTCTTTTGCCTGACAGGTATTCATCTATCGAGGCAGCGGCCTTTTTGCCGTCGGCTATGGCATCGATCAGGTTGCGCGGACCGAATGCGGCATCTCCGCCTGCGTATATGCCTTCTGCGGTAGTGGCAAGCGTGTTAAGATTAATCTTTATCGTACCGCGCGGCGACACCTCTACATTTTCTTCCTTCTTAAGAAAGGACACTTCTACTGCCTGGCCGATCGCCATGATCACCGAGTCCGCTTCGAAAACCTTTGTTACACTTTCATCAAAGGTCGGATTGAACCTGCCTTTCTCGTCAAAGACGGAAACCACCTTTTTAAACTCAACGGCTTTTACCTTTCCGTTTTCGCCGATGATCCGTTTGGGACCCCATGAATGGGAAAAGATTATACCTTCATCCTTTGTTTCCACAAGTTCTGCCTTGCCCTGGATGCTCCTTGCAGCGGGCATCTGGTCCATTGATTCAAGACTCACGACATTAACTTCTATTGCCCCCTCACGGAGTGCCGCCCTTGCAACATCAAGGGTTTCAAATATTCTCTGCTCTGCCACTTCACTTGCTTCCGCTGTAAGCCTGACACGCTCCCTCTGGACGTTTTCCATGAGTGTCCTGAGCGCATCACGCGCGGCATCCAGTGCAACAAGCCCTCCGCCTATGACCACGACCCTTCCCCCGAGGTTGTACTTCAGTCCCCTGTTCCCGCTCACAAGGTACTCGATCGCCTTGATAACTCCGTTTATGTTGCTGCCCTCTATGTCCAAGCTCCTCCCGCTCTGAGCTCCCACTGCAATGAATATTGCTTCATAGCCCTGTTTCCTTAATTCGCTTATGCCGAATTCATCTGTGAGCGGTGTCTTGTATTTTATTTCCACTCCAAGGTCCGCGATCTTCTGGATCTCTTTTTCAAGCACATAGTTCGGCAGGCGGTACCGCGGTATGCCGAACCTCACCATGCCTCCTGCGGTGTCTGAAGCTTCAAACACTGTGACCCTGTATCCCCTCAGTGCCAGGTCATGCGCGCACGAAAGCCCTCCGACACCTGCTCCTATAACAGCGACCTTCCTGTTGCTTTTGTCCTGTTTTGACAGCAGGGGTGCGTCCCCGCTCCACCCATGACTATTGGGAATGTGGCCTGTCAAAAGCTTGCCCTGCGTGTCAGGCTGTTTTGATTCCGCACCGTAACGTTCACAAATGAATTTTTTTAAAGACCTTATTGTTATGGGTTCTTCGATATTGACTTTGCCCTTCCTGCATGCGTCTTCGCACGGTGCCGCGCACACCCTTCCGCATACGGAGGCAAAAGGATTCGGGGATCGTGCGATTAAATAACCTTCTTCATATTCTCCCTTTGGCACGCTCTGGACATACATGCCTGCGTCCGTGTGTATGGGACATCCCATCATGCATAAGACTTCTTCCCTGAAAGACGGCAGATCCCTTAACCTCACTTTGTATTTATCCATGGTTTTCTGCTCCCGTGGGTTTTCGGTTAACCCGAAAAATGCCATAAGGAAGTTTGCTCAATTTGCAGAAATCTGCAAGCAGGCTATTGAACCCGTTTCCTGCTATTTCTTTCCCTGGTCGCTTGCTTTGAAATAAGCGATCAGCGCATTGATCTCTTCGTTGTTCAAACTCTGCTGCGGCATGGGCACGCCGTATTCTTTTTCAAGCTCTTTGGCAGTTTTATCGGTCTGCAGCATCTGGTTTGTGTTTTTAAGCCAGTTCTTTAGCCATGCTGTTGTTCTTGTTTTTGTTACTCCCTTAAGGTCAGGGCCTACCAGCTTGCCTTTGCCTATGGTGTGGCATGCTGTGCATCCCTTTGTTGCAAAGAGATCCGCCCCTGTTTTGGCAAGTACCTGGTCATTGCCCTTTCCAAATGCATAAACTGCAAAGACCAGCGAACCGAGCATTAATATTGTGACCGCAATCTTTTTCATTTTTAATTTCCCCCTGTTTAAATAATACTGTTAAAAAAATTATTAAAACTCTATCACTGTTCACCCCGTTAGAAATGACCCGGTCTTAACTACGCCTTTTCTATAAATTCTATACTATTATTTTCCCCTCGCTATGCTTGGTAGAATTTCTAACGGGGTGAACTGTTCTTAAGTTTGTATAAATTTTTTGTCAAGCATTTTCGCAACCCCCTCTATAATCACACCTTTTTACAACATGTATTTACAATGTATTTGTGATAAAAAAAAGCTTGACTTATATAATAAAACTATGAGTGTAAAGATAGTCTTGTCAAAGGATGTGTAACTATGTGGAACAAAACAATAAAATATGTAACCTTGATTACTGTAATATTTTTATGCGCGGCAAAAGTTAATGCGAAGCAGAACGCATGTCTGACATGCCACAGCACAATACCGCAGGAAAAGGCCGAATGTGTCACCGAGTGCTGGCTGCGGTCGCTCCACAAACAGAACGGCGTAACATGCGTGTCCTGCCATGGCGGCGATGCTGATATAGATGTCGGCAACGTAAAACAGCTCTCCCAGCAGGAATTTGCGAGCAAGAAAGCACTCGCAATGTCCAGGGCAAAAGGCTTTATCGGCGTACCAAAAGGCAAGGAGATGTTCGACGTATGCAGCAAATGCCACAGTGACTCTGTTAACAGGTACGAGAACAGCATCATGGGAGTTGCATACCTTGACAATAAAGGCGGCCCGTCGTGTACCGACTGTCACTCGGCACATTATGTCATTATCCCCGACGTTCCAAAATCGTGTGAGAAATGCCACAAGGACACAACCGGCTTTGATCAGATAGATCCCATGAACGTCAATGATGCAACGGTAACCGAACTTTCAAGATTAAGGATAAAGCTGGCCGAGGAAAAGGTTAAGGGCAAGGAACTGCCCTTGTTCCCTGAAGAGCTGGGTTCATTCCAGATCGGCTTTGTTGCATTCGGCGCCATAATCGTTTTATTCATTATCGCCTATATTATTTATATCCTTATAGAGAAAAGGAGATAACCATGGGGTTTGAGATTCTACACAGCAAAAAACCGTCCTACTCGATAGCAGCAACAGCGGCAATTATAATGCTATCCATTCTATCCCTCTGTATAAGCGTACTGTTTGCTTACCTTTTTATAACAGGAAAGGGAAACAATTTTATAATGGGCACATTGCTCTCTATTGAATTTTTCATTACAGGGATAATTCTCACACTTTATTTAAAGTATTTCCTTGAGTTCAGAGAGGTCTCAGAGGACAGAGAGGAGGAACTGTTATGGTAAATGAACCGGGAAAAACAACGGATAACACGGACAAACAGGGTATAACAAGAAGACGGTTCATTATCGGTACAATGATCGTAGCCATAATAGGCGCATTCGGCTCGCTCCTGTCACTGCTGAAGGTGCTGTCCCCTTCAAAAAAGGGCAGCGGTTATGTATCTACGATCGAACCGGGTGATCTCCTTGTCTATGCGTCAGGCAGCAATATCGGTATGGAGATCAAGGCAAGCTCGTTCAACGTCGGTGATGCGGAACTCGTATACCCCAAGGGCAAATCATCAAACCCCGCAAATCTCGTCCAGCTTATCAAGCTCAATGAATCCGATTTCAAAGCACCGACGGATATTCAATATACGGATAAAGGCTTTGTTGCTTACAGTGCAATATGCACGCACCTCGGTTGCACGGTTTCCTGGGTAAAAAATACGGGTTCGCCCGATGCTTCCTACACCGAATGTTTCTGTCATAACAGCACATTCAATCCTGCAAGGGGCGAGCTGGTTGAAGGCGGGCCTGCACCAATACCGCTTGCGCAAATAGGCGTTAAGGTAAATGACGATGATACACTTGCTTTTACAAGTGATTTTAAAGGCCCTATAGGCCCTCAGGTTTAATAAAAAGGGGATTATGCAATGTTTAAATGGTTTGATGAAAGACTTGAGCTAAAAAAATTCAAAGAAAAGTTTCTGTCCAAGACATTCCCGACTCACCCGACATTTCTCCTGGGAGAGATCGCGCTGTTCTCCTTTATAACGCTTATTATAACGGGCATATTTCTTGGTCTTCTGTATGAGCCGTCAACGAAGATGGTTCCCCTGTTCGGCGCAATGGTGCCTGCAGCTTACGCAAGTGTAGTCAGGATAGACCTGCTTTCCATGGGTATGATTATAAGGCGCATACACCACTGGAGTGCGATGTTCATGATAGCCGCAATCCTTGCCCACCTTATGAGAATTTACTTCACGTCGGCCTACAGGAACCCAAGGGAGATAAACTGGTATGTCGGACTTGGGTTGTTCGGGCTGTCCCTTTTTGCGGCGTTTACCGGATACCTGCTGCCGTACAGCAATTTTTCCGTTACGGCTACGTCCATAGGGTATTACATTGCAAAGTCAGTCCCATGGATCGGCAACTGGATTTCAAGCCTGCTCTTTGCCGGAGATTTTCCTTCCAATGCAACGGTGCCCCGTTTCTTTTTCCTTCATGTCATGCTTATTCCTCTCCTGCTTTTAAGTCTTATCGGGCTGCACCTGATTATACTGGTCAAACAAAAGCACACGGAACCGTCCTCCAATAAAAACAGGCCTGAAGCACAAAACGGCAAACGGCTCATCGGCATCCCAATCTGGCCTGAACAGGCATTCATCAGTATAGCGTTCTTTTTCTTCCTGCTGTTTGTAATCGTCATGACCGCCACCTATATTCCGTTAAATCCTATCGAGACCTACGGCCCGCCGTCACCCGGTACGCCTGTCATGAGGCCGGACTGGTACTTCCTAGTTATCTATGGATTTTTGAAGCTCATTCCGGGCGACCTTTCATTTTCTATCTTCGGAGGCAAGATTACCCCGGAGACCATAGGAGGCGTTATCTTCCCGACATTCTTGATCCTGGTCTTCGCACTTGTGCCCCTGCTCGACAGGGCAAAGGAGCAGCAGCATTATATTATCAATCCGCTTCGCAGGCCGTTTATGACATCTTTTGGCATTACCGGCGGAGTGTTCCTGACTATGCTTGTTGTTTCCGGTTACATTGACGTGCTTCATATTGAACCGAAGACGATGATCCTGTACGTGATCCTTGCTACAGCTATAGCGGCAGTTGTTTCCTATCCGCTTCTACGGCTCTACAATAAAAAGGGGGAGGGATGAAAAAATGATAAAGTTTAAATGTCCGGTTCTATTATTCATACTGAGCGTCATACTTGTCCTGGGCGTACAGGCTGCAAAGGCCGGTAATTCATGTGTCAGGTGTCATTCGGTTTTATCAAATAAAAGTTTTATAGGAGTAAAATCGCACAGCTGGCAGGGTTCCATACACCAGGAACACGGTATAATGTGCGATAAATGTCACGGAGGGGATCCTGACGCGGTAACGGAGAAGCTGGCACATATAGGAGTATTCAGCTCCAGCAATCCCGACAGCACGGTATATTATAAAAATATTCCTTCCACCTGCGGCAAATGTCATGGTGCAGAGTTCTACAAATTTACGCAGAGCTATCACTACAAAAAGCTTGAATCAACAGGCCAGGGGCCTAACTGTGTAACATGCCACGGCTCCATGGTCACAGCAGTCTTAACCCCCAGTGATATGGCAAACGTATGCGACAGGTGCCACAACAGCAGGATTGGTGTTCTGCCGTACATACCTAAGGAAGCAAAGGCCGTACTCCTGCTTCTGAAACAGAGCCGCGAACTTATAAATGCTGACAGAAAACTTTACACCTCAAAGAATGATGAAAAGCTATTAAGCGCTGCACAAGCAAACATGTCCTCTGCAAGACTGGAATGGCATACTTTTGATCTTGATTCGATCGTAAATTATTTACAGGAAGCTTATAATTCGCTTGAAAAGCTGCCGGCAGCCCAACAGACACCGGCACAAGAAAAACCGGTCCTAAAGAAGAAATAACGGCTCTTCTTTCACTGGCGTATTGCAGTACGCCAGTGTTAATAATGAAAATGTAGATTTAACCCAAAAATGCCTTTCGGAGTCAATACGTTTTATCTATTTCTGCCTTCTTAAGCAGTTGAACTATATCCGTATGCTTCTCTGCCGCTGCCCAGGATAATGCACTGTCGCCATATTTATCCACTACATTTATATAGGCACCCTGTTTTAGCAGTAATTTAACGGTATCAATATGTCCGCTGTAAGAGGCAAGCATCAATGCAGTCTGTCCATCGCTGTTTTTCTCATTCACATTCATTCCTACCTGAATGAACTGCC
>JAJYJX010000100.1 GCA_021789095.1 bacterium | reverse complement strand
AAATTCCACCAATGCCTGTTCATAGTTCGCATCCGGGTTGTCGGAATCGATAAGGATATAGGCAATTGCGAATTTTGCGTCAGCCGCAATACTGGACCCGGGATAATCACGTATTATATCTTTATAGGTATAGATCGCTTGGCTGTACTTTTTTCCCGTAAAAAGACTGTCCGCATTATAAAGGGCGCGATTGGCCCCCGTCATGGTAGCGCATGACTGAAGTATAAGGGCGAGTGTTAAAAGGACATATACGACTCTTTTCACGTTGTTCTCCTTTTATCTATTACATAAATATTCTTAGGGAATGTCTTGGCATAGTCTTTTAGTTCCGCAGCGATTGCCGAGACCTCCATTGAATTCGTAAGCTTGCGCCTTTCATTTGTTACAATGGCTATAGAAATTGTCATGATTGGGAACTGTATCTCAACCCCTTGCCTGTTTTTACCGAGTATATATCCTTTTTCGCGGTCTTTTGCATCATAAAACTGCGGCATTACCATGCCGAATTGATTAATAATCTCCTTGCTTATATCATGCATACGGGAAGGCACTGTAATTACCACAAAATCATCGCCGCCTATATGTCCCACAAAATCATCGGTAATGCCCTTTGACTTGACAGCTTTTTCAACAATCCTCGCAGTTTCCCTGATCACCAGATTACCCCTTGCATAACCATACTGGTCATTGAATGCCTTGAAGTTATCGAGATCCACCAGGCAAAATGCTATCGGTTGACCTGTATCGATCCTTTTTTGCAGCATGTTCTCAATGGCCAGACCGCCGGGTAAGCGGGTGAGCGGACTGGCATCCAGGTGCATCTTTTCGAGTTTCTTGAGACGTTTGCCCATGGTGATAAACGCCTCTGACAGAGTGCCGATCTCATCGGACGTATGTATCTGCGGATCATAATCAAAATCCCCGTCGGCAATGTGCTCTGTTACTATCTTAAGTTTATGTATGGATGAGGTGATATGATACGTTACCAGTAATCCTACAGAGACTGCTATTACTATACTTGCAATCCAGAGGGCTATGGTACGTAAAAATACACCCGGCCCCATAACACTGATCAGTCTCATTTTTAACTCTTCATAATTTTTTGCGCTTGTGGACATTCTGTCCAGCGAATCTACAAGCTTATCAAGGATTTTCTTAATTTCGTTATTTGAAAGGGTATAAGCTTTTCTCATTTTGCCTGTTTTTACCAGATCCACTTCCCTCCTGATCATCCCTTCGTAATCCTTATATAAGCCGTCAATTTTCTCAACCTCACCGAGTTCTTCGAGTTCTTCAATCGTTGCGCCGTTCTTATGGCGGATATCCCATAACTTATTCAGCCATTGGTGAAAAGCTTCTCCCCGTTTCCAGAAAAGGTTCATCATATCGGGACTTTTAAGTATAAGGTAGCGTTTCTCATAGTTATCCTGGTCCATAAGGATATCCAGCATATCGCGTGCTGCTTTCTGTATGGTTATATCCACACTTACTATGCTCCTGTTTAAGCTTATGAGCTGCTGAAAACTGGATTCTGCATATACGAATATAATGATAGATGTTATGATAAGTATGGCGTATCCTGTGAGCATTTTGTTGGTCAGACTTAGCCTGATAAATATTTTGCCCGGATATAAGCCGGCCAGTACGGAATATGCTTTATGTATGTATGTATTAAAGGATTTCCAAAACACGCTTTAAATTAACAAACAATTATTACAATGTCAAAATAGTGAGTGTATAAAGGATCCGGCTGTTGTATGGTAAGCTCCTAACAGGGTTGACTATGAAAATCGCACTATTACTTTATATAGTATATAAGTATAGATGTAAATAATGTGGCGGTGTTATCTTGACATTATATTAAGTGCTTGATAATACATTAAAATATTTACAACGGAGTTATGATGGCTGTTAAAAGAAAAAAAAGAAACAGGAATAAAACAATGGAAAACAATAAGGATGATCAAAAAGACAGGGAACATACGGTTGAAGAGCAGACAGTTGAGGAAAAAGCTTCCCCTCAGCAGGATACCACAGAGAAGGAACCAGAATTAAAGGAGCCTGTTGGAGCAGAAACACAGGCAGGACCTGAAGTCAGTAGTGCACAGGGAGGTGAGTCAAAAGACCCTGTACAGCCTCAAGAACCCCAATTGTTAGAAATCGACAGCCTGAAAAACAAGAGCGAGCAGCTGGGCAGGGAATCAGCAGCGTACAAAGATAAGTGGCTGAGGGCGGAAGCTGATATGGATAATTACAAAAAGAGGGTCCATAAAGAAAAGCTTGAGCAATTGAAGTATGGATATGAAACCCTGATCCGGGAGCTCCTGCCTGTTATTGATAACCTTGAGCGTGCTATTGAATATTCAAAAAAGCATTCACAGAAAGACAGTCTTTACGAGGGAGTCGAGCTTACCTTGAAACTTCTCAAGAAAGTCATAGAAGGCTATGGTGTGAGTGCTGTCCATACCGTGGGAGAGGTATTTGATCCAAATTTCCATGAGGGTCTGGGCGTGGAAGAAGGAGAGGACTACGCAGACAATGTAATCATAAGGGAGGTGGAAAAGGGTTATATTTATAATGACAGGCTGCTAAGACCTGCGAAGGTAATAGTCGGCAAGAAGATTGTTCCGGAGAATATAGCTGAAGAGCAAAAGAATTAATATGAAGATTTTTAAGGCATTCACGAATATAATTTATGTATGTGTGTGTGGGGGTAAATGGGCAGAACAATAGGTATTGACCTTGGCACATCGTATTCCTGTGTCGCTTATATGGAAGGTGATACACCTGTAGTTATTCCCAATTCAGAGGGCGGAAGAACAACTCCGTCTATGGTTGCAATAAATGAGAAGGGGACCTTGCTGGTGGGCAATCTTGCCAAACGGCAGGCTGTTACAAATGCCGAAAATACCATTTTTGCGGTTAAAAGGCTGATAGGAAGGAAGTTTAATTCCCATGAGGTTGATCAAACAAAGAAGATAGCATCTTACAGGATCATACCTGCGGATAATGATGATGCATGGGTTGAGGTCGGGAGTAAGAAAATGAGCCCGTCGGAGATATCGGCATATATACTGTCCAGGATGAAGGAATATGCCGAGGATTTTCTTGGTGAAAAGATAGAGGACGCTGTTATCACGGTACCGGCGTACTTCAATGACAGCCAGAGGCAGGCGACAAAGGATGCCGGAAGGATAGCAGGATTGAATGTTCTCAGGATTATAAATGAACCTACTGCGGCCTCGCTTACCTACGGACTAAACAAGAGCCAGAACCTTAAAATAGCCGTATTTGACCTGGGCGGCGGTACCTTTGATATATCCATACTTGAGCTCAACGATGGTGTTTTTGAGGTACTGGCTACAAACGGTAATACATTTCTCGGTGGTGAAGACTTTGACAGGGCATTGTCCGGCTGGCTTGTTGAGGATTTTAAACAGCAAACGTCCATTGACATTTTCGGGGACAAAATGGCAATGCAGAGGGTAAAGGATGCTTCGGAAAAGGCAAAGATGGAGCTTTCAACATTGAAGGAGACAGAGATCAACCTTCCTTTTATTGCAGCCGATGCATCGGGACCAAAGCACCTTACAAAGACAATAACGCGTACGCAGTTAGAATCCCTTGTTCAGCATTTTCTGGATAGACTTGCAGAACCCTGTGAACTTGCACTGAAGGACGCAAACCTTAAAAGGGAGGACATAAATAATGTAATTCTTGTCGGAGGCATGACCAGGATGCCCGCGGTTGTAAAAAAGGCAGAAGCAATTTTCGGCAAGCCGCCTGTGAAGGAAGTTAATCCGGATGAGGTCGTTGCCATGGGTGCAGCTATCCAGGGCGCTGTGCTGAAAGGCACAGTAAAAGATGTCATACTGCTTGATGTAACGCCCCTTTCCCTCGGCGTGGAGACACAGGGGGGCGTCTTTACAAAGATTATACCGAGGAATACCACTGTTCCTACAAAGAAAACCATGGTCTTTTCAACCACTGAAGATGACCAGGATTTTGTTAATATACATATCCTGCAGGGAGAGAGGGAGCTTGCAAAGGACAATCAGAGCCTTGCAAAGTTCCAGCTTATCGGCATTCCGCCTGCTCCCAGGGGGCTGCCGCAGATAGATGTGACTTTTGACATAGATGCAAACGGCATACTGCATGTCAGGGCAAAGGATCTCGGTACAGGCAAGGAACAGAAGGTGAAGATTACGGCTGGCAGCGGATTGTCCGAGGAACAGATAAATAAGATCATCAGCGACGCACAGCAGCATGAGATGGATGATAAGAAAAGGAAGGAACTTGTTGATCTGCGCAATAAGGCAGACGGACTCATATATGCGACAACGCGCTCCCTGAACGAATACAAGGATATGCTTTCCAAAGATGATTATAATAACATTGTGGCGGCAATGGAGGACCTGCGCAAGAACAGGGATACCGATGATGTCGGAGTTCTTGACACAGCGGTTAAAACACTGAGCTCATTGTCTCATAAGATAGCTGAGATGCTCTATCAAAAGGTCGAAGCAGAGGAGAAGAAAGCAGATTGATGAAAAGGAATTATTACGAAATACTCGGTGTGCCGAGGGATGCGGCAGACGCAGATATAAAGAAGGCATACAGAAAGCTTGCACTGCAGTATCATCCTGACAGGACAAACGGTGACAAGACCTCGGAGGAAAAGTTCAAGGAGATAAACGAGGCTTACAGCGTTTTGGGCAATCCGGACAAGCGGTCCAGTTATGACATGTACGGCGATAATTTTGAGAGAATAGGGACCGGACACGAAGATATTTTCGGCGGATCCATATTTGAAGATCTGATAGGCGATGTGTTCAGCGATTTCTTCGGCGGCAGAAGGTCCTCAAGGAACAGAAAGGTCAGGGGCAAGGATGTTGAAGCAGTGCTTGAACTTGAATTCGAACAGGCTGTCATGGGTATAGAAAAGGAATTCAATATAAAACGCACCGGTGTATGCGATGCTTGTTCCGGTACTGGTGCAAAGCCGGGGACAAAACCGAACACATGCAGGACATGCGGCGGAGCAGGTCAGGTAAACTACCGGCAGGGGTTCCTTACCGTGACAAAGACATGCCGCGTATGCAACGGAAGCGGTTATGAGATACCCGACAAATGCAGGGACTGCAGCGGTACCGGCAGGGTTTTAAAAGAGGAAACAATAAAGGTTCATATACCTCCCGGTGTTGATAACGACAGCGTGCTCAGGATACAGGGAAAGGGCAGCGAGGGTTATAACGGCGGTCCCGCAGGGGATCTGCATGTAATTATAAAGGTCAAGGATCACCCGGTTTTCAAGAGGGATGGGCAGGATATTATAGTGGACATATTCATATCTTATGCACAGGCAATACTCGGTGATGCAATAAAGGTGCATACGCTGTACGGTGAGGAAGAACTGAAGATCCCTGCCGGTACGGATTCAGGCGAGGTATTTGTTTTGAAACATAAAGGCGTGAGCAGCCCTTATGATAAAAGAAAGGGCGATCAGATCATAAGGATTCACATAGAAGTACCAAAGCATATAACGGACAGGCAGAAAGAACTATTAAAAGAGTTTGATGAAATCTCAAGGATTTATAGCAAGAACAATTCAAAAGGCGTCTTTGACAAGGTAAAGGACCTTTTCCAATAAATCTCCCTATATGACAGACCGGGTTCCAAAAGTCTTTTGTCCAAGCTGCGGCGAGATGGTCGATCCATTTGTTATGATAACAGGTGGGGAGGAGAGAATACACTGCACTGAATGCGGTCTTGATCTGTCCCAGAAAGAGTTCAAAAAGAAGACAATGGACAGGGTTCTCATTTCCGATGATTCTGCAATAACAAGAAAACAGGTTACCGAACTTATTACCAGCAGCGGTATAGCAAAAGATATTATAGAGAGTGAAAACGGCAGGGTTTTCCTTTCACAGCTCAGTGAACTGCTTAAAAACAAGGCGCAGGTTGATCTTATAATACTTGATGTAAATATGCCCATTATAAACGGCATCGATGCGGCAAGGACGGTACGCGCGCTGGAAGCCGGCCTTAAGTTAGCCCAGAAAATACCAATCGTGTTCTTCTCTGTTGTAAAATGTGACGAGAATTTCAAGAAGATAATGGATATCACAAGACCGGCTGCATACCTTAACAAGGGAAACACCGCTGATAAGGAGCAATTCGGCAAGAGGCTGCTTGATGTCATAAACAGGATCCGTCCTGTTGCATAATACTCACCATATCCTGGATCAATGAAAAGATTGACTAAAGCGGAAGCGATAAAATTATTCAAATCAGAGCCCCTGCTTTCACTCGGCAGGCATGCTCATGATACGAGAATGTCCGTGCATCCTGAGCATGTTGTAAGCTTTGTCATGGACACGAACATAAATTATACAAATGTCTGCGATGTCGGGTGCCTTTTCTGCGCGTTTTACAGGCCGAAAGGTCACAAGGATGCATACGTAATGGACTTAAAAGAACTCAGGAACAAGCTTGATGCGGCATCTGAAAACGGCGTTACAACGGTACTGCTGCAGGGCGGCATGCATCCTGATCTAAAACTGGATTATTACACATCGTTTATTTCATTCATAAGGGACAACTACCCTGGTATGCACATACATGCGTTCTCTCCGCCTGAGATCATAAGGATGGCAGAGGTTTCGGCCATGAATGTAAAAGACGTTATTGCGGAATTAAGGTCGGCAGGGCTCATGTCAATACCAGGCGGCGGGGCTGAAGTTCTTGTGGAGCGGGTCAGGAAGGCCATAAGCCCTGCGAAACCTCCCGTTGATGCATGGCTGTCCGTGATGGAAACCGCACACGGCATGGGCATACCAACAACAGCAACCATGATGTACGGGCATGTGGAAACACCTGAAGAGATTGTGGAGCACCTTGACAGGCTGCGAAAGCTGCAGGACAAAACGCACGGCTTTACGGCATTTATAGCATGGGACTTCAAACCGGCAAACACCGCGCTCGGCAAAAAGATTACAGCAGTGCACAGCGCTGAGATGTATCTGCGGATCGTTGCCCTTGCACGGCTTTATCTTGATAATTTTGAGAACGTACAGGCATCATGGTCGTCCCAGGGCAAGGACATAGGCCAGCTTTCATTGTACTTCGGAGCAAACGATCTGGGCAGCCTGCTTTTTGAAGAGAACGTAATGAGGCTTGCAGGGCACAGGTTGGTGGCACAGCGGGACGAGATCGTGCAGCTCATAAAGGACGCAGGGTTCACACCTGTCCAGCGCAATACGTTTTACGACACTCTGAAGGTATTTTGACGAAGGTTAAAGCGCTCCGGCAAAAGTCCGGATGTCCGGGGATTACATCAAAAAAGCGCGTGCAAGCCCTAAAGCTGGTTAAACAGGGTATGAAAATAAGAGCCGTAGCCCCTCGTCTTGGGGTCAGCCATGTAAGCGTTATAAATTTGCTGAAAGGTATATGATCCTGCCATTGATGTTTTATGAAGCTATGCTATAATATTTACTAGAAAGGATTATGACAACAATTTATAAACAAACTCACGAAAGAAAAAGAATCCCGGAGAGACTCCAGGCAGTACTCTGGTCAGCGAACATCCATCATCTCGATATTAAGCGAGATAAGGGTTATATCGTTCATCAGGTATTTGCTTATGGAAGAATGGAAGATATTATCTGGCTATTACAAGTATATACCCGGGATGATCTTAGAAAGGTCTTTACCACGGTTCCGTATAAAGACTATGATCGCTCCCGTTTCTATTTTATAAAGAACTTTATTTTGAATTTAGAAACCGTTCATTTAGACGAAAGGCTTTATGTCAGGAATATACCAAGAAATATTGAACAGAGATAGGCTCAAGGTTTATAAATCACTCTCTGATTTCAGAGACCACGGCTACCTTGCGGGCGGTACAGCACTCGCACTACAGTTGAACCATAGAAAATCGGTTGATTTCGACGTGTTCATTGAAAAACCGATATCCAATGTGTTTAAGCAAAACGTTAAAAGAACCTTTGGACAGGTGGATTATTACGTCAATACCTCAGACCAGATAAGCTTCAAAACAAAAGAGAACGTAGAAGTTACCTTTGTCTGGTACTATTTCAAGCCGCTGTTTCCTTTAATCAAAACCGATTCCTTAAGCCTTGCGTCAATTGATGATATCGCAGCCGATAAAGCGCATACCATCGCAAGAAGGGCTGTCTGGCGCGATTATGTCGACATATTCTGTTTATTGAAAGACAGACATACAACCCTCGATAAAATTATAGGGCTCGCGAAGAAGAAATTTGCCGGCGAATTCAATGAAGCGCTCTTTTTGCAACAAGTAACTTACTATAGCGATATGATCGAATCACCTATCGAATTTATAAAGCAAGCATATTCAGCATCCGAAATAAAATCCTTTCTCAAGGATGTTACAAAAGAATACTTACAAAGAATATCCACTCAAGAACTCAAACAAAATCAAGGACAGAAACCCCATCATTCCCGTGGCCGGCATAGGTAAAAGCAGACCTATATCTCAGGGTCAGCACGGATAAGCAGGAGTTCGAGCACCAGCTTGAGCCGCTCAAGAAGTTTGCGAAGGGTAGGGGGCTCGATATCGTCCAGACATACCTGACGATGCGATAAGGATGGTCAAAAGTGGATGGAGCTACCGCGATGCAGCCCGAAAGCTCAGGATTAACCGTAAAAGCATATCTAATTGAATTGGATGAACAGCAAATAAATCTTCTCTTGACAACTGTCACGAGACTCGTTACATATATACTAATGATTAAGACGTTTGCCGAAAAACATACTCGCGAACTCTATATAAACGGTAAATCGCGGCGATTCCCAGGCGATATTTTAAAAAGGGCTTTACGACGTCTGGAATATATTGATTATGCGATGTGTGTCGAAGATTTAAGGGTACCGCCAAGTAATAAATTGGAAAAAATCGGCGGCGACCGTTTAGGCCAACATAGTATAAGGATTAATGATCAATGGAGAATATGTTTCCGCTTTGTTGATGCAGATGCATATGATGTTGAGATAACAGACTATCACTAAAGAAAGGAGGTGTATTATGAGCATACGGAACATTGGTATAAGGAAGGCAAAACCGACCCATCCCGGAGAGATGCTGACAAAGGATTTTATGCCGGACTATGGGCTTACTACTGCAAGCCTGGCAAGAAAAATAGGGGTGTCACGACAGACGGTCAACGAGGTACTCCGCAAAAGGCGTTCTCTCACTCCGTCCATGGCTTTGCGGCTTTCTCGCCTGTTCGGAAACACACCAGAATTTTGGCTGAACGCGCAGAGAGCCGTAGACCTCTGGATTGAGCAGAATAAAAACAAAAAAAACACTTAAAAAAATAAAGACGCTG
>JAJYJX010000099.1 GCA_021789095.1 bacterium | reverse complement strand
TTATCGCCGCTGTCAGCGTTGTCTTCCCGTGGTCTATGTGCCCTATAGTCCCTACGTTTAAATGCGGCTTCGTCCTTTCAAATTTCGCTTTTCCCATCTATGGTTTACCTCCTATAAATTAATATCTTATTATTTTTAGCCCACGACCGGGATTGAACCGGTGACCTCTTCCTTACCAAGGAAGTGCTCTGCCAACTGAGCTACATGGGCACAAGCGGGAAACGGGATTCGAACCCGTGACCACCAACTTGGAAGGCTGGAGCTCTACCAACTGAGCTATTCCCGCTTAATTCCTCAAATGTCAATCAAATTTACTATCAAATCCCGTTAGAGGGGACTGGATGTATATCCTGCACTCTCTGTTATAAATTCAGCTTCTCCGTATTATCCACGCCACAAATGGCGGCTCTTTCTGACGTGTCAAAATCAATGGAGAGGGAAGGATTCGAACCTTCGTAGGCGCTACGGCCGGCAGTTTTACAGACTGCTCCCTTTAGCCACTCGGGCACCTCTCCTCTTCCTTATTATAACATGTATAACAATACGTTAAAAAGCTAGCGAGGGGACTCGAACCCTTAACCTGCTGATTACAAATCAGCTGCTCTACCAATTGAGCTACGCTAGCAATTGCGTAAATATTTATTAATAACATATTAAAAGTATATGTCAAATATTTTCTTAACTATGCAATAACCCCAAAACGTAATAAGGGAGGTTGAATGTTAGAGTATCCTGTTGTGCAATCTGCCAATACCCTGTATCTCTACCTCTACAGAGTCACCCCTGTTCATCGGACCTATACCCGGAGGGGTGCCGGTAGAAATTATATCTCCCGGAAGAAGCCTCATGATCCGGGAAACAAAGCTGACTATATAATAAGGTGTAAAATGCATATCAGAAGTGCTGCCTTCCTGTTTTAATACATTATTCACGTACGTCTTTATGGAGAGGTTGCCCGGGTCAATATCTGTTTCTATCCATGGACCAACCGGTGCAAAGGTGTCAAACCCTTTCGCCCTTGTGTACTGAACATCCTTTGCCTGTAGATCCCTTGCTGTAACATCGTTCATGATTGTATATCCAAATATATAGTTTTTTGCCTCTTCCATATTTATATGACTGGCTTCTCTACCGATAACCACAGCCAGTTCTCCTTCATAATCCACGCGCTTTGACATGGCAGGGTAAATTATGCCATCACCATCGCCAATCAAGGCTGTTGACGGCTTTATAAAGATAAGCGGCTCATCCGGCATTGACTTTTCAAATTCCTGGGCGTGCGCCTTGTAATTGAGTCCTATTGCAACTATCTTTGAAGGTTTTACAGGGGGCAGAAACTTTATATCCTTTTTTTTAAAGACCAACCCTTTGTAGGTAATACTTTCAAACGGATGACTGGAAAGCAAGTGGACTTCTGCATCTTTAACAACACAATAGTATTCTTCTCCTGCTACAGCACATCTGCCTATTTTCATATTTAAAATTGCCTGTTCCTTTCAGTCAAGACCTATCGAAAACATTGTTTCAAGATT
This sequence comes from bacterium, assembly GCA_021789095.1. Lineage (GTDB taxonomy): Bacteria > JAMCPX01 > JAMCPX01 > JAMCPX01 > JAMCPX01 > JAJYJX01. The sequence continues at coordinate 7,962 of JAJYJX010000099.1, read as the reverse complement.
ATGCTTTGAATATACCTTAAACCCGATCGATGTGTTCGCCTTTGTTATACCATCCCTTTTAAGGATATTGTCTGTGACAATGCCGGGTAGTTCATCTATGCTTGCCGTCCTTATAATAATCAGCAGGTCATAATCTCCTGTAACGGAGTATACCTCTGTAACACCTTCCACCTGAGAAATGGATTCTGCCAGCTCATCAAGCTTCCCCGGACTGCATGATATATGGACAAACGCGGTAATCATGGATACCTCCTCCTCTCCTATATATACTTATTCTTGTTTCTTACAAGATCGATCCGCACCCGATTTAAGGTTTGCGTTAGCCTGATAAGGTACTGATTCGGATCCGCCACTATGTCCCCCTTTTGGTTTATACTACGCCATCGATCGCCGGGCAAGCAAAATATTAACCGGTAAAAGCATGGCTGCTCAACTGAAAGAGAGTCAAAACTGTCCACAAGATTGACTTTTTTAACATCGTCATTGTAAGGATGGTTTATGTTGAGGACATTATTCGGTAAAAGCATCACCTATAAACTGACGGCCTTATTGAGTCTTGTTGTCGTTATAACCCTCGGTATCGTTTTGTGTCTGTATATATACTTTGAAAAAGATTTCGCACACGATACTTCAGCATATCAATTTTCCCTGGCAACCAGAACGATCAACGAACTGTTGTCTTATACCAACGGCAAAGAACACAACCTCTCACCGCAGCAGATTATAGAGGAAGTTGATGAAGCATCCGGTGTCAATTACATCACGCTGTATGACAATAACGGCAGACCTGTCATATCAAGCACACCTTCCAGGCAGGCGCCTTTAAAAGAAAAAGACTTAACCCAGCTTCAGGATTTGTCATACGATCATTATATCTCCAGCATGTCTGAAAAAACATTGGATTATATTGCACCTGTAAGGCTCGTCGCCGGTTGCCAGAAATGTCACCACAATGGTGACAGACTCGGCTTCGTAAAGGTGAGCGTGTATTACAGCCAGATCTACAAACATACCTATGCCATGGCTAAGAAACTGGGGCTAATCTTTGTATCCATTTTCTTCATATTCGGGGTTATTTCCATATTTATCTCTGAGACCATGGTGGTCAGGCCTTTGAAAGGATTCCTGGAACTCATACATAAGGCCGAGGCAAACAACTTTCTTCCCCGCGCAGAGCAGAACAGAAAAGATGAGATTGGAGAAATAGAAAACAATTTCAATCAGATGCTCTCAAGGATAACCAAACTTATGGCCGCCAGCGTTGAAAGGGAGAGAGAACTTGTGTTTGCAAAAGAAGAATTGAGGTATAAAAAGATCCTTGAGAAACGCTCCGAACAGATAGAGGAGATGAACAAAGAACTCGGAGAAAGTGTAAAAGAGCTGTCCCTGCTTTATAACTTCGGGCAGTACATCATATCAACAGTGGATATGAACGAGCTGCTGCGCATTATTACGACTACAATCGTGGATACACTCCATTACAAAGAATGCGCCATCCTCTTCAGGGAAGACAATATTCTCAGGATTGTTTCGGCATGGGGTTTTGAAGACAACATAAAACTTATAGGCATGGAGTTCGGCCTTGATGAAGGCATAAGCGGACAGGTAGCATCCACAGGCAAACCCATGCTTATAAATGATACCAGCAATGAAGTAGGCTACTTGCATTACAAAGGACAGAAACGAACCGAAGGTTCTTTTTTAAGCCTGCCCCTTAAATATAAAAATAATGTCATCGGTGTATTGAACGTAGGCAACGATGTGCCAAACAGCCTTACCAGAAAAGATATGGATTTTCTTTCAGCCATATGCGCGCAGATTGCAGTTGTCATAGAAAACACAAGACTTTACGCCCAGACAAAGGAACTATCCATAACGGACGACCTCACCGGATTATTCAACAGGAGGCACATGCGTGTTGTGCTTGATAAAGAGTGGGAGAGGGCAAAGCGGTATTCCCAGCCGCTTTCCTTATTGATGATTGATGTAGATCTGTTCAAGGAATACAACGATAAATTCGGGCACCTGAAGGGCGATGAGGCCCTTGGTACACTGTCACAGATCTTTAAGACGCATATACGCGGTATTGATACGACCATCAGGTACGGAGGTGAAGAGTTTATAATTATACTTCCTGACACAAATGCTGACGGAGCAATGATAGTTGCAGAAAAACTGAGAAAAGCCACAGTCGAAGCATTCAAACAGGACGGCACTATCATTCTTACGGTGAGCATAGGCTTTGTTTCATATCCCGATGAAATGTTTGATAATGCAAACGAGTTCCTGTACGCATCTGATATAGCGCTTTATGAAGCAAAGAAGCAAGGAAGGAATACTATAATAAAATACGACAGCAAATCCATGCAGGAGAATGATACATGATAAATAATTATGTAAATGATTTAAGGAAGCAGATAGATATAATCGACGATAAGCTTCTTGAACTTTTGAATAAGCGGATAAAAATAGCAATAGATATAAACAAAGAAAAGAAAAAAACAGCGGCGCCGGTATATTACCCGTCAAGGGAAGCATTCATTATAAACAGGCTCATGCGCCTTAACAGAGGACCGCTTAAAAACGAATTTATCAAACACATATTCAAGGAAGTTTTTTCCGCTTCAAGAGCATCCGTAACACCTCCAAAGATAGCATTCCTTGGTCCTGAAGGTACATGGGCACATCAGGCAGCACTTCTTGAGTTCGGGAATTCATCCCCTCTTGTGCCAGCCAAAAACATTTCCGAGATCTTTAACGAGGTAGAATACAGCAACTGCGATTTCGGCGTTGTTCCGATAGAAAACTCCATGGAAGGTACTGTACCGCAAACACTTGATCGGTTTATAGATTCAAACCTGTTAATAGCCCGAGAAATCTTTGTTCCTATAAGCTATGTACTTGCAGCAAAGGAAAAGACCAATTTAAACACTATTAAAAAAGTATACTCCCATCCACAGGCTATCGCACAGTGCAGAAGATGGATAAGGGAGAAACTTCCGAATGCTCTTACCGTTGATACAGACAGTACAAGCCAGGCCGCCAGAATAGTGCAGCAGACAGTCTCATCCGTAGCTATCGTAAGTGAGCTTGCAGCAAGGCTTTATAAACTTAAAATACTTGCCAACAGACTCGAAGAAAATCCTAACAATGTTACCAGGTTCGTTGTTATAGGAAAGATTATGCCCGACAGGACGGACAACGACAAAACCTCCATTATTTTTGCAGTAAAGCACAAGGCGGGCGCCCTGTATTCAGCGTTAAAACCATTTTCGGATTACAGAGTGAACCTTACAAAAATAGAATCAAGACCGTTAAAGAAAAAGGCATGGGAATACCTTTTCTTTGTGGATATTGATGGACATATTGAAGATCAGAAGATCAAGAAGGCTATAGCGGCATTAAAGCTCCATACGGTGTTCTTTAAATTCCTTGGTTCTTATCCAAAAACAAAGCAGGAGAATGCATGAATTACAGATTTATTCCCCGATATATTAAAGATATTGTTCCGTATCCTCCGGGTAAGCCCATTGAAGAAGTAGAGAGAGAACTCGGTATAAAAAATTCTGTAAAGATAGCGTCAAACGAGAACCCGTTGGGCACGTCTCCGCTTGCCATACAGGCTATAAAGAAGACCTTAAAAAAATTAAATCGCTATCCCGATGGTAGTGCGTTTTATCTTAAAAACAAACTTTCAGCCACCCACGGAATACCAACAGAATCCATAGTAATAGGTAATGGTTCAAACGAGCTTATTGAACTTATCATAAGAACATTCATACAGGCCGGAGATGAGGCAATCATATCTGATCCGAGCTTCCTTATCTATTCAATCACGGTAAAGGCTTCCGGAGGCAAGTCTATCATTATAAAACTGATGGACGATTACAGCTACGATATAAAAGGGATACTAAGGGCCATAAATAAGCGGACAAGACTTATATTTATCTCCAACCCCAACAATCCTACCGGAACGATACTAAAGAAAAAAGATTATGACCTGCTTATAAAAAGCATACCCGAGCATGTTATCGTCGTCGACGATGCTGCATACAGGGAGTTCGTCGTGTCAAAAGAATACCCCGACGGCATTGGATACATCAAGAAAAAAGTAAAAAACCTTATAGTGCTCAGGACCTTCTCAAAGCTCTACGGGCTTGCAGGACTGCGGATAGGCTATGGTATTACAACACCTGAACTTGCTGATTACATAGAGCGCGTCAGACAGCCATTCAATGTAAACAGCCTTGCACAGGTGGCGGCTCTTGCAGCACTGGATGACAGGCAGTTCGTAAGGAGGACGCTCGATAATAACAAAGCCGGCCTTGATTACCTGTACAGGATGCTTGACAAAATCAACATACATTTTATTCCAACACAGGCAAACTTTTTTCTGGTAAAGGTATCCCCTTATATGACAGCAAGACAGGCATTTGAATCACTTTTAATGAAAGGCGTCATAGTAAGAGACATGACAAGTTATGGACTCGCCGATTACATAAGGATCAATGTTGGCAAACCTGCAGAGAACAGGAAGTTTATAATGGAATTCAGGAAGATCCTGACAGGCAGGCTATGAACAAGCCTTTTTATGAACAGATCGCAATAATAGGCGCAGGGATGATGGGAACATCCCTTGGCCTTGCTATAAAGAAAAAGGGGTTATGCGGCAAGATTATAGGTATCGACAGGAATTTCGACAATCTGAAGACCGCCAGGGCTCTCTCTGCGATTGACAGCTATACAGACTGCCTTAAAGATGGAATTACAGAGGCCGTACTTGTTATTTTCGCAACGCCGGTCCTGGCAACATTTGAGATAGCAAAAAGGATTGTCTATGCCGTAAGAAAGGACGCCATCATCACAGATATAGGCAGCACCAAGGGTGAAATTGTAAATAAGATGACAGAGCTGTTCCGCGGCCACAGCAACTACATAGGCAGTCACCCTGTTACAGGTACGGAGAAGTCAGGTGCAATAAATGCTGTTGACGGATTATATGAGAACAAAAAATGTATCATTACACCCACAGACAGGACGGAACAGTTTGCTGTGGAAGCAATAACAAGGTTCTGGGAATCCCTGGGCAGCGATGTAATAGTGATGGACCCCTATGAGCATGACAGGGTCATGGCAATGGTCTCACACCTGCCCCATATAATCGCCTATGCGCTGATAGGCTGCATTATGGAACACCAGAACACCGGTGACGCAATTATCAAGTATGCGGGAGGGGGGCTGAAGGACTACACGCGTATAGCAGGCAGCGATCCCGTTATGTGGAAGGATATATTCGTTACAAATTCAAAAGAGATACTTAACTCAATTGACAGATTTTCAAGGACCATTGAATCATTGAGCCGTATGATAAGGGAAAAAGACACGAAAGGCATACGCGAGTTTCTTGAAAGCGTAAGAGATGTAAGGAGGCAGATTACAGATAGATGAACGACATCGCTGCAATGTCAGGTGGTACGGTGTTTTTCCGGCCGGTTAAAAAACTTGAAGGACGGATAGCAGTCCCGGGGGACAAATCCATATCTCACAGGGCCCTTTTCATATCAGCCATAGCATCCGGTATAAGCAGGATAGAACACCTTCTTGTTGCCGACGATACGATGAGCACCGTAAATTGCCTGCGTATGTTGGGTGTCGATATTGAAATAAAAGATACCTATGCCGTCATAACAGGCAACGGAATCGACGGGTTAAAAGAACCATCCGATATACTGAACGCCGGGAATTCAGGCACTACCGCAAGGATCATGCTCGGCCTCTTGAGCACCAGGGACTTCTTTTCAGCATTGACAGGCGATGAATCGCTGAAAACAAGACCTATGAAAAGGATAGTAACACCGTTGATGGCGATGGGTGCGAGCCTCGACGGGAGGGACCGTGCAAACCTCCTCCCTCTATCCGTAAGGGGAGGAAAACTGAAAGGCATTCATTACAGCATGCCCGTTCCATCTGCTCAGGTAAAAACAGGACTTATTATGGCTTCAATGGGTGCAAGGGGCATCATGACCATAACAGAACCGGTAAGTACCAGGGATCACACAGAGCGAATACTCAAAGCAAGCGGTGTTGATCTCAAGTCCTGGGACAGTACCGTACAGCTCGCATGTGCACAAAAACCGCTGCCTTTAAATATAGCGGTACCGGGTGATTTCTCTTCCGCTGCTTTCTTCATAGGCGCAGGTACCATAGCGGCGCATTCGGACATTCTTATCACAAATGTCGGTGTAAATCCGGGAAGGACCGGGTTGATCGATATATTAAAGAGCATGGGTGCATCCGTAGAGTTGCTCAACACAAGGTACGAGGCGGGTGAACCTGTTGCTGATATCCATGTTGTCCATTCGAAACTGCACGGCATTACCCTTGACGACAGAAAGCTTATCGTAAGAGCTATTGATGAACTGCCGCTGCTGGCTGTTATTTCTGCTTATGCTCATGGAGAAACAGTTATAAGGAATGCAGGAGAATTAAGGGTAAAAGAAACAGACCGGATAAAGGCTGTTGTCAACGGGCTGTCAGGGATAGGCATTAAAGCAAAAGACCTTGGCGACGGCATGCTTATTGAAGGTGGTAAAGTTAAAGGTGGTTCTGTATCAAGCTGCGGGGATCACAGGATTGCAATGGCATTTGCAGCAGCATCTGTTTCCAGCGAAAAGGAAATTTCTATAGATAATTTTGATGCCGTCAGTATTTCTTTCCCCGAATTCATAAATATATTCAATATGCTGAGGCACGCATGAAAAAACCTACAATCATAGCAATAGATGGTCCCTCAGGAAGCGGTAAAAGCACGGTAAGTTCCGGGCTTGCCAGGAGTCTCGGATATAACTACATAAACAGCGGTAGCCTGTACAGGGCATTTGCACTCAAGGCACTCATGAATAACGTTCCGGTCAATGATGAACGTTCCCTTGCAGGACTTGCGCAAAACACTGTTTTAGAGATCAGGAAGAACGGCAAGACATGGAGCCTGTTTATGGACAATAAAGAGGTCGACGGCGAACTGAAACGTGCGGATGTCGCCCAGGCATCATCGCAAATCTCTGTTTTTCCGGGCATAAGAAATATCGTAAACAGCGTTATACATAACATGGTAAAGGGCAATACCGTTGTTGAAGGCAGGGACATCGGCACCGTTGTTTTCCCGTCAGCAGATATAAAATTTTTCATAACAGCTTCGCCGGAGGCAAGAGCAGCCAGGAGGTATGAAGAGCTGAGAGCGATAGAGCCGGATACAACCTATGAGTATGTACTTTCTGAAATAAGGAAACGCGACATCAGGGATGAACACAGAGTTATAGCTCCGCTCAAACCCGCCGATGAAGCCATTATAGTTGATACCACCGATAAATCCATTGATAATGCCATCGCCTTCTTATACAATGAAACAAAGGCAAGATTGTCACAGAAGTATATAGATACCGTACACGGCGTCCAATTCTTCACAACAATATCCGCCGGTTTTTGTTTCGGCGTAAAAAGAGCAGTTGAAATAGCCATTAAAACGGCCAAACAGCACAAAGACATTTACACTCTCGGCCCGCTTATCCATAACCCGCAGGAGGTTCAAAGACTTGAAGAGATAGGCATAAGGCCCGTCGAGGATATAGATAATATATCATCCGGTACACTGGTATACCGTTCACACGGCGTAACTACCGAAGAATCCGGGAACGCAGGCAAAAAAGGCCTTCATATAATAGACGCGACCTGTCCCTTTGTCACACGATCACAGAAACTGGTCAAAACCCTCACCAAAAAGGGCTTTCATGTTGTTATCATAGGAGATGCCATGCATCCGGAAGTGAAAAGTCTTCTGAGCTATGCACTGCCGCGCCAGGTTACCGTGGTAAAAAGCCCGGAAGAACTGCCTTCTTTATGGAACATTAAAAAGCTTGCTGTACTCGCCCAGACCACCCAGTCAATGGAGAACTTTAAAAAGGT
>JAJYJX010000098.1 GCA_021789095.1 bacterium | reverse complement strand
TCCGATCTCCTGTCGTCGAGGTAACAAAGGAAAATATAACGTTCGGCGGAGCTGCTAATGTAGCGCAGAACATAAAATCACTCGGAGGGCAAGGCCTGCTGCTGGGCGTAATAGGCAATGATTATAACGGCGAAAGATTAATCGAAATGTTAAAAGAGGCCGGCTACGGCACCGAGGGGATAATAGTTGATGCACTCAGACCGACATCAATAAAAACAAGGGTCATTGCACAACACCAGCAGGTAGTGAGGTTTGACAGGGAGACCAAGGAAGAACTCTCGAACAGAACCCACAGGAACATCGTAGAATTTCTTAGATCAAGGCTCAGTGAATTTGATGGCGTAATTGTATCTGATTATGGCAAGGGACTGATTAACAAAGGTATAATTTCCAGTATACTGGAATTTAAAAAGAAAAATGGCATCGTTGTATCCGTTGATCCCAAAATAAGGAATTTCAGATTCTATAAAGGCGTTACAGTCATAACTCCTAACCAGCAAGAAGCTGAAGAAGCATGCGGTTTTGAAATAGATTCCACAAAAGCCCTTATTAAGGCAGGCATGCATCTTGTGAGGAAATACGAAACAGATGCAATACTCATAACAAGAGGTGAATATGGTATGAGCCTGTTTCAGAAGGACGGCACAGTAAAGCATATCCCTACTATTGCAAAAGAGGTTTACGATGTCACAGGCGCGGGTGACACTGTGATATCAACACTCTCTCTGGCACTTGCAGCCGGAGCACCGTGGCTGGACGCGTGCATCATATCAAATCATGCAGCAGGCATCGTCGTGGGAAAAATAGGTACAGCAACAGCTTCTGCGAAAGAACTGGAGCTATCAATCAATAGCAACCATTAAAGCCTGTACTTCCTTATCTTATAATAAAAAGTTCTTCTTGAAACACCGAGCACTGTAATGGCCTCGGATCTGTTGTTTGTAAGATTGAGTGTTTGCTGGATAAATTCTTTTTCAATCTTATTCAGTATATCTTTCAATCCGTTGTATCTTTTACCCTTGTAAAATAACTGTTTATCCTTGTTTTCTATGCCTTGTTTTGACAAAACAGGGAAGGATCTACCGGTAACTGAATATCTGCGGGATTGTTTACCTGCTATGATCATTATACCGCCGCAGTACGCACGCCGGTCCGACGTTATTGCTACATGTATGACCCTGCGCTGACCGTATTTCATTACGGTTATCCCGTTTTTCCTCAGATGCTCCTTCTTAATCTTCATATTGCAGCCGTTAACCTTAAGAATGGTATCTATATTGATGTCACCGGTATGCATATTTGCTTTCTTCATAATACTAGTCAGAGGGGTATTCATTTTAACAATCCTGTTATCTCCATCAAAAACAAAGGCAGGTGCTACAATGCTGTTTATTAAAAGAGTAAAATTATTAAATAGTTTATTAAAATTAGCCATACGCATAATATTATTATTTATTGTTTGCCTTTTATAACATGTTTGATAAAATTTCAACACTTTTCTTTGTTTTTGGACTTACGCAGATACACGGTGTTGTTAATTCAACACCGGCTGATTTTATAGCGCATTTTCAAGTGCGCCTGTTTATCTCACATGTTAAGCCATTGATAAGTTTTAATTGAAAAAAAATACTGTACAAACTATACTCAGCTGTATGGATACGTTTATACTGCATAATGATGAGCAGAATATACTGGTAATAAAAATTAACAGGCCGCCTGACAATTTCGTCAAACTGCCTGTCCTGGAACAACTCCACACCGTAATGCGCAATGTTGTTATGCATAACGGTTATGAAGGCCTGATCATAACAAGCGCCATTGACGGAATATTCATCTCGGGCCATGAGATCATCGACATTGTGGAAACAGATAAGGAACGAAAACTAAAAAAACATCTCAGGTTCATTGCTGAACTGCTGTTATCAATACAGCGCTTGCATATACCCACACTCACTCTGATAAACGGCCACTGTGTTGGGTTCGGCATGGAACTCGCACTTGCGACAGACTTCAGGATTGCATCGGATGACGATATAACTATAGGATTCCCGGACGTAAAGCTGGGAACTTTCCCGCCCTTTGGCGGCATATACAGGCTTGTCAAACTTATCGGTGAAACAAGGGCAAAAGAATTGTTGCTCAAGGGTAAACTTGTAAACCCGCAATCAGCTCTGGAATATGGCTTGATAGATGCCGTGGTAAACAGGAACAGCCTGCTGGATGAAGGCATAAAGCTGCTCAAGGGATTTTCAAGGCATGCACCGCTTTCAATGACTGCGATAAAAAGGGCTGTTGTAGACGCAACCCTCAAGGACTTCATGGCGGCCATCCAGGAGGACATGGAAGACTACTCAACGATCCTAAACTCGTATGATTACTCTGAAGGCAAAAAAGCACTCGAAGAAGGCAGGACACCAGCGTATAAGAGGAAGTAAACCCCTTACACCAGAAAACTTTTATCTTCGGACAAAATATGAATGACATATTAAACTTAGGCTGTGAAAAAATCTTATCTTCAATAATGAGTGTAACGGGGTAAAACCAACAAGTATAGTCATCAATTTTGACAACTCCCTATGGATTTGTTAGATTGAAATACAAATACTCGCATGGAGGCTGTATGAGTAGTAAATTGACGGTTGTTATGTGTTTCATGTGTTTATTGGCCTTTGGCAAATATGCCGCGGCCGAACAACCAATATCTCAAAAAAAAGAGAATGCCGCAACACAGCAGCTCATAAAACAGGAAGCAAGCAAACCATTGTCAGCGGTTGACTGGTATAATAAGGGCGCCGCATTAAACAATAATTCGGATCAGGAACTTTCCTACTATCAGAAGGCAGTGGAAGCTGATCCGACCTTTGCACCTGCATATTACAATATGGGCATTATTTATATGAAAAGGGACATGAACACAGATGCAGTAAGCAGCTTTAACAAATTCCTGATGTATTCAAACGACGATGCAAAAAAACAACAGGTAAGGAAGGAGCTATCCGAGCTTGGAGCTTCGCAAGGTACGTCTGCAGGTGCATCAAACCAGACTTCAAGTTCTGATTTCAAACAAAGGGCGGTAGAGCTTTACAACAGGGGCAGCGATTTAAACGACAACTCGGACAATGAGATGCAGTATTACTTACAGGCATTGGCTCTGGACCCAAGCTTTGCTCCTGCACACATGAATCTCGGATTACTGTACTATCATAGGAAAGATTATCGCAGTGCACTCTCGGAACTTACCAGGTACATAGAATACACCAATGATCCGCCGGAAAAACGCAAGCAGGTATTGAATCTTATCGAATGGTTAAAGGCCGCTGTAAAGTCCCAGCCGCAGCAGAAAAACCAGCCTGCACAACCGGCTGCCCAGCCTGCCCGGAACAACCCTAACACAGGTACCCAGCAGATGCAGGAAGTGCCGCTCCAATAATGATCCCTGCGATGAACGCAAATGCAATCGAACATATTCCATCCCTCGTATAAAGAATTCTCGGAACTTGCAAAACATTCAAACATTATCCCTGTTTACACGGAGATATTGTCTGATATTGAAACACCGGTCTCTGTGCTGTTAAAGCTCAACCATCTTCCGTACCCGTTCCTTCTTGAAAGCGTTGAAGGCGGCGAGAAATGGGCCAGATACAGTTTTATCGGCTTTAAGCCGTCATCCGTGTTCAGGGTCAGGCACGGAGACGTTTTCATAACAGAACACGGCAGGACAAAGATACAGCGTAACGTCCCGGACCCGCTTGAACTGCTAAAAACAGAACTAAAAAAATATAGGCCCGCCGTTATAAAAGACCTGCCCAGGTTTGTCGGGGGTGCTGTCGGTTATTTCGGCTATGATATTGTCAAAACATTTGAAAAAGTGCCGGACCTGAAAAAACAACCCCTCAATTTTGACGATGTATTCCTGCTGTTCACGGATAAACTCGTGATCTTTGACAATCTCAGACACACCATGATCGTTCTATCCAGCGCCTTTATAAAAGACGACAACATAAAACATGCATACAGTACTGCGGTTTCTTCCGTTAAAAAGGTCATATCAATACTGAGCAAGCCGGTTGCAACAGTAAAAAAAGAAAGAAAATATGCAATAAAACCCTTCAGATCAAATATGACACCGGGCGAATACGAGCAAATGGTAATGAAAGGGAAAAAGCACATCATAGACGGGGACATTATCCAGGTAGTGTTATCACAGCGGTTCTTTTCCCCTTCCAAGGTCAACCTACTCTCTTTTTACAGAGCCCTCAGGCTTATAAATCCTTCACCATACATGTTTTACTTCAACCTTGGCGACAGGTATCTTGTCGGGTCATCGCCCGAAGTCCTTGTCAGATTTGAAAACGGTAAAGTCACCATAAGACCCATTGCCGGCACAAGGAAGCGCGGCAAAACCATGGAAGAAGATGCAGCCCTTGAAAGAGAACTGCTTGCCGACGAAAAAGAGCGGGCTGAGCATGTCATGCTTGTTGATCTTGCCAGGAACGACATCGGCAGGATTGCAAAAACGGGAAGTGTAAAGGTCGATGAGCTCATGATAGTAGAAAGATATTCGCATGTCATGCATATAGTATCCGAGGTAAGCGGTACGGCACTTGACGGCAGGGACGCTGTAGATATATTAAAGTCGGTTTTCCCGGCAGGCACTTTATCGGGTGCACCGAAGGTAAAGGCAATGGAGATCATAGAACACCTCGAAAAGGACAGCAGGGGACCTTATGGAGGAGCAGTCGGCTATATAAGCTATACAGGAAGCATGGACACGTGCATTACCATAAGGACTGCATTTGTTGATCAAAAAGGGCTCTCTATCCAGTCAGGTGCAGGTATCGTGTATGATTCCATTCCTGAAAAAGAATACCTGGAGACGCGTTCAAAAGCGCAGGCTTTGATGGATGCGTTGAAAAAATCGGCAGAAATACGATAGGGATTATTTTATGAAGATACTCGTAATAGATAACTACGACTCGTTCACCTACAACCTTGTCCAGTATCTTGGAGAACTTGGCGTGGACGTCGTTGTATACAGGAATGACGCAATAAAGGTTGAAGACATAAAGGACCTTGGTATCGGTGCCATGGTAATTTCACCGGGGCCTTCAACACCAGCAGACGCAGGCATATCAGTCGATGCAATAAAGAAGTATGCAGGCGTTTATCCCATGCTTGGAGTATGCCTCGGCCACCAGGCAATGGGATATGCGTTCGGTGCAGACATTGTAAAGGCCGGGCGGATATACCACGGCAAAACATCAACGATAAAGCATGATGGCCTTACAATATTTACAGGGCTCGACAACCCGTTAACAGCAACAAGGTACCATTCGCTTGTCATTGACAGGAAAACACTGCCCGAAGAATTTATCATAAGCGCACAATCCAATGAAGACGGAGAGATCATGGGGATCAGGCACAAGCGGTTTATTGTTGAAGGTGTACAGTTCCACCCGGAGTCGATTCTGACGGCAGACGGGGAAAAGATGCTTGCGAATTTTATAAATATGATTACATGATGGTACAATGATAAAAGAAGCCATAGAAAAAGTCGTACAGGGCATATCCCTGTCCGAACGTGAGATGGAACTTGCTATGAACGAGATCATGTCGGGCAATACGACAGATGCACAGATAGCATCGTTCATCACGGCGCTGAGGATGAAAGGCGAAACAGTGGAAGAGATAACCGGTGCGGCAAAGGTGATGAGGGAGAAGGCTACGAAGGTCGACACGGGTTATGATGTCGTCATAGATACATGCGGTACCGGCGGCGACAGAAAGGGTACATTCAATGTATCCACTGCAGCGGCATTCATTGCGGCAGCTGCAGGTATCAAGGTCGCAAAACACGGCAACCGTTCGGTATCTTCCAAAAGCGGCAGCGCCGACGTGCTTGAAGCACTTGGTATAGACATAAATACCGACAGTGCGAGGGCAGAATACCTGCTGAACAAAACAGGCATGTGTTTCCTTTTTGCACCGCTGTACCACAGGGCAATGAAGTATGCCGTGGGCCCGAGAAAAGAGATAGGTATAAGGACAATCTTTAACATGCTGGGTCCTCTTACAAATCCTGCAGGTACGCGTTATCAGCTGATCGGCGTATACGACGCAAAACTCACAGAAACGATTGCGTACGTTTTGAAGAAACTTGGCAGTATCTCTGCATGCGTAGTTCACGGCAGTGACGGAACAGATGAAATAACCGTAAGCGGGACAACCGATATTTCAGAGCTCAGGGACGGCAAGGTACTGTCGTATGTCTTCAATCCCGAAGAGTACGGCTATACATTGTCTTCTATAGATGCCCTGCAGGGGGGCGATGCAGGTTGCAATGCAGCAATACTCAGGGACGTACTCGGCGGCGTCAAAGGCCCTGCCAGGAACGTTGCCGAGCTTAACAGTGCATTTGCACTGTATATTGCAGGCATGACAGACAATATAAGAGATGCAATCTCCGTTGTGCGCAATGTAATTGATTCAGGCAAAGCAATGAAGAAGCTTGAAGAATTCAAACGGTTCAGCACAGAAGGTATGAAGCAATGAACAACAAGGTCAACTTTCTTTCAGACATAGTCGCCGCCAAGAAAAAAGAGGTGGAACTGAAAAGGCAGGCTGCGGGAATCGACGATTTCATGAAAACCATTGAATCGGCAAGGCCCGTCTGCTCCTTCGAACAGGCACTGTCGTTGAATGCCCCCCCGCGCATAATAGCGGAGATCAAGAGAAGGTCCCCTTCCAGGGGTATACTTATCAATGAACCTGATATCATAAAGATTGCAAAAGATTTTGCGTCTGCGGGAGCATCCGCACTGTCAGTGCTCACGGACGAACAGTATTTCGGCGGCAGCCTTTCCGACATGACCGCTGTAAAAGAGGCCGTTGATATACCGGTTCTCAGAAAGGATTTTATTATAGATGAGTTTCAGGTTTACGAATCACGGGCAGCCGGTGCCGATACTGTATTGTTGATAGTAAAACTGCTCGGTGAGCAGATCAACGAATACCTCAAGCTATCAAGGAAGCTCGGGATGGAACCGCTGGTTGAAGTCCACAATGAAAATGAACTGAAGACTGCGGTAGACGCAGGCTCAAAAATAATAGGTATAAATTCAAGAAACCTTGAAACATTCTCTGTTAACACCAGCATCGTGGAACAGCTCGTCCAGCACATCCCTGAAAACATATACACGATAGCCGAGAGCGGCATAGTTTCAACCGATATAATCTCAGAGCTGCTCAAGCTCGGTGTAGACGGCTTTCTCATAGGAGAGACCTTTATGAGGGCGGAATCACCGTCAAGAAAGCTTAAAGAGTTCATAGACAAATTCAGAATAAGTTCTTTTATCGAAAGGAGATAAAATGCAGACAAAAATACTTCTGGATGAAACAGAAATACCGAGAAGATGGTATAACATCATGGCAGATATGCCGAAACCTCCGGCGCCCGTGCTTCACCCCGGAACAAAAAAGCCCGTAAGCCCGAACGACCTTAAGCCCATATTTCCCATGGGCCTTATAGAGCAGGAGGTATCAACCAAAAGATGGATAGACATACCTGAAGAGGTGTTGAAGGTATATACAATGTGGAGGCCTACCCCGGTATTCAGGGCGCACAATCTTGAGGCTTATCTGAAAACACCGGCAAGGATATACTATAAAAATGAAAGTGTGAGCCCTCCCGGCAGCCATAAGCCGAACACTGCCGTGGCGCAGGCTTACTTCAATAAGAAGGAAGGTATCAAGAGGCTTGCCACAGAAACAGGTGCGGGCCAGTGGGGCAGCGCCCTTGCAATGGCCGGCAGGTTTTTCGGTCTTGAGGTCAATGTCTACATGGTCAGGGTCAGCTATGATCAAAAACCGTACAGAAGAATCATGATGGAGACATGGGGTGCGCATGTTCATCCAAGTCCCACGGATCTGACAAATTCAGGCAGAAAGATCCTTGAGATGGATCCGGAATCTCCGGGAAGCTTGGGCATAGCCATAAGCGAAGCAGTCGAGGACGCGGCATCACATAACGACACAAACTACTCGCTCGGCAGCGTCCTGAACCATGTGCTTATCCACCAGAGCGTAATAGGGCTGGAGGCAAAAGAGCAGCTAAAGAAAGTGAACGAATACCCCGACGTTGTTATAGCTTCATGCGGCGGGGGCAGTAACTTCGGCGGCATTGCATTTCCGTTTCTCATGGACAAGTTTGCAGGCAAAAAGGTAAGAGCATTGGCAGTGGAACCTGCGTCCTGCCCTACCCTTACCAAAGGCCCTTATACCTATGATTTTGGCGATGAAGCAGGCCTGACTCCGCTCATAAAGATGTATACCCTGGGACATAATTTTGTGCCTCCCGGCATACATGCAGGCGGGCTTAGGTATCACGGTGATTCCCCGCTCGTAAGCCAGTTCTATAATGAAGGAATCATAGAGGCTGTTGCTTATAACCAGCTGCCTGTTTTTGAGGCGGCCGTCGCATTTGCAAGGACCGAAGGCATCATACCAGCCCCTGAAGCCGCACATGCCATACTCGGCGCAATAGACGAGGCAAAAAAGGCAAAGGAAGAAGGCAAAGAAAAGGTAATACTGTTCAACCTCAGCGGACACGGGCACTTCGACCTCAGCGCATACGACAGCTTCCTGCGCGGTAAACTCCAGGATTATGAATATCCCGAAGCGGAAATCAAAAAGTCTTTAAAGGACCTGCCTGTCATTTGAAGGCCGGTAATGTGAAGGTAAAAATCTGCGGCATAACATCATTGGCTGACGCATTAGCAGCCTGCGGAGCAGGCGCCGATGCACTTGGCTTCGTGTTCTATAGGAAAAGTCCGAGGTACATAGAGCCTAAGAGTGCAAAAAAAATAATTGCAGAACTTCCGCCTTTTGTATCGATCGTGGGTGTATTCGTGGACGAAGATATTGGACGTATAAAAGACATTACCAGCGTGGCAGGTATTGATTACGCCCAGCTCCACGGCAGTGAACCCCCTGGAACTGTGGCCGCCCTCGGCAGGAGAGCCATAAAGGCATTCAGGATAAAGGACGCTTCTTCAATAGAAGAGGTAAACAGGTCCGGGCTGGATATGGTCATGCTGGATAGCCATACAGAGGGTTACGGAGGTTCGGGACAAAGATTTGACTACAGCCTTATAAAGGGCCTAGCGGGCAATATCAGATTCATCCTTTCAGGAGGCATAACGCCTGACAATGTATGTGACATAGCAAATGCATACAGGCCTTATGCAATCGATGTATCCAGCGGTGTAGAGATATCTCCGGGGAAAAAGTCCAAAGAGAAAATAAAGTTGCTGTTCGGAAATCTGAGGACATCCTGCAAGTCCTTCTATGAAAGCCTTGACATGAAATAAATTTCAATTTAGATTTGTTTTTGCTCCGATCAGTCTGCCCTGTGCCGCCCCGCGGTATGGGTATTCTGACGATAGGGCCTGTCTGGAAACAGATTGACCTCCCTACTTGGAAAGGAGTGCAGAATGGGAAACGGTCTAAACAGTCATATACAAACCAAAGGCTCGGTACTTTGCGTATGCA